>JAKLPW010000497.1 GCA_022013675.1 Anaerolineae bacterium
CAACGACCACACGTTAGCAATCGCTTCCAGCTACTCCGGTAATACCGAGGAAACTCTCTCCTCGCTGGAGCAGGTGCAGGAGAGTGGCGCCGTCCTCGTCGCCATCTCCACGGGGGGAGAACTGGCCCGACGAGCTAAGGCGTCGAACACACCCACTGTGCCCATCAAATACGACTCACAGCCCCGAGCCGCACTGGGGCACTCCCTGGTCTTGCTGCTAGGTGTTCTCCAGAAAGCTAACCTGATAGCGGACAAGTCTGGCGACGTGGAGGAGGCGGTCGGGGTCATGAGGAAGCTACAGGCAGAGATCAGTGCCGAGGTGCCCACCGCCGAGAATCCGGCCAAGCAACTGGCCATCGAATTGCGGGGGAAACTCCCCATAGTCTATGGTGCCGGGTACCTGTCAGAGGTTGCTCGCCGGTGGAAAGGGCAGTTCAACGAAAACGCCAAGAACTGGTCCTTCTTCGAAATCCTACCCGAATTGAACCACAACGCCGTGTTGGGGTATCAATTCCCTGCCGAGCTCGCCCAGCACCTGGTGGTCATCACCCTTCGTTCCCACCTGGACCACCCACGCAACAGAAAACGCGCAGATGTTACCCAGGAGATGCTGAAACAACGCGGTGTCAGATGCCGAACGATCGAAAGCCGGGGGGACAGTCCCCTGGCCGTCATGTTGTCCAGCATCCACTTTGGTGATTATGTAAGCTACTACCTGGCCTTACTCAACGGAGCAGATCCCACAACAGTGGACGCTATCTCCTATCTGAAGAAGAGGCTGGCGGAGATGAAATAGCTGATGGAGCGAGATGAACGGGAGAGGAACATATCCCCGATGGTCCCAATATGGCGAATCCTGTGACCGTAACGGATTTCATCTCCCATCTGCGGGGTAAGCCTGCGTATCAGGAGCAGATAGTACACATTGAGCACCTGCCTGCGGCTCCTCCCCGATATGCCTCCCTGCATCGCCCTCTTCTCAAAAAGATGAAGGAGGCGTTGCACACGGCGGGGCTGGATCGGCTCTACACTCACCAGGCCCAGGCGATCAACGCCGTGCGGGAAGGCAACAGCGTCATTGTCGCGACCTCGACCGCCAGCGGCAAGACCTTGTGCTACAATCTGCCTGTCCTGGAAGCAATCGTGGCCGACTGGCGCACGAGGGCCATCTACCTCTTTCCCACCAAGGCCCTGGCACAGGATCAACTCCGCTCACTGCACGAATTGATCTCTGCTGGTCTCGGCGACATCAGGTACGGCACCTACGATGGCGATACGCCCAGAAACGCTCGCGCGGCACTTCGCAAGTCAGCCGCCATAATCCTCACCAACCCCGACATGCTCCATGTTAGCATCCTGCCCAATCACGGCTTATGGTCTCGTTTCTTCACTAACCTGCGGTACGTGGTCATCGATGAAGCACACGTATACCGAGGCGTGTTTGGCTCACACGTCGCCTGCATCTTGAGGCGACTACGTAGGGTGTGCGAGTTCTACGGCGCGCGTCCCCAATTCATATGCTGCTCCGCCACCATCGCCAATCCCGCCGAACACGCCGAACGGCTGACCGGAATGCCTGCCACAGTGGTAGATCGAGACGGATCGCCACAGGCACCCAAGGAGTTCGTGCTCTGGAATCCACCTTTCATGGACGAAGCACAAACGACCCGGCGGAGCGCTAACTCCGAGGCTACCTTCCTCTTCACCGAATTGGTGCGTCACAAGCTGCGCAACATCACCTTCACTCGAAGCCGCCGGGTAACCGAACTGATTCTGCGATACTCGCGCGAGTCCCTCGAAAAGGACGCTCCAGACCTGGCAGCTCGTATCGCAGCCTATCGAGGAGGGTACCGCCCAGAGGAGCGTCGAGACATCGAACATCGGCTTTTCCAAGGGGAACTCCTCGGCGTCACCGCCACCAACGCCCTGGAACTAGGGGTTGACGTGGGAACCCTCGAGGCCACCGTGCAGGTCGGATACCCAGGCAGCATCGCCAGCACCTGGCAGCAAGCCGGCCGGGCCGGGCGCGGCAAGCGCCATGCGATCAGTTTCCTCATCGGCCTGGACAATCCTCTGGACCAGTACTTCATGCGCAACCCTGAAGCACTCTTCGGCCGCAGCCACGAGCACGTCTTGATTGACCCGGGTAACCCCTATGTCTTGAGTGGCCATCTCCTTTCTGCCGCCTACGAACGCCCTCTGATCAGCAGCGACGAAAGACTATTCGAAGAGGGCTTCGAGACAGCACTGATTCTCTTGGAGCGCAAGGGTCTGCTGGAATATCGCAACGACCGCTGGTACTATTCTTACCGCGACTACCCGGCCCAAGGAGTCAACATACGGTCCATTTCTTCAAACAGCCTCGTGATTGTGAACGAGTCGGAGAAGTGCCAAACGCTCGAGGAAATAGATGAGGCGACGGCCTACTTCCGGGTATATCCAGGCGCTATCTATCTCCATCAAGGCGATTCGTATCTCATCTCACGGCTTGACACTAACACCCTGATCGCCTACGCCAGGCCAACGGAGGTGAGCTACTACACACAGCCCCGGGAGATAAGCAGCATCCGCATTGTGAGAACGCAAGACACCCGACAGCTTCGCGCCGGCCGTGTCTGCTTCGGCGAGATCCGAGTGTCGGAGCAAGTGATTGGCTATAAGAGAGTCGAGCAATACACGGGAAGAGTACTGGGCGAGGAATCATTAGACCTGCCAGAGCAATCCTTTGAAACGCAGGCCATCTGGTTCGAGGTTCCGCGACGAATGGGGTTGGACATCGCAGCGAAGGGACTCGATTTCCACGGTGGTCTTCACGCGGTGGAGCACGCTTCCATCGGAGTACTGCCCCTCTTTGCCATGTGTGACCGCATGGACATCGGCGGACTTTCGACGCCGGCGCATCCCGATACAGGGCTGCCAGAGGTCTTCATCTACGACGCGCTGCCGGGCGGAGTGGGCATCGCCCGAAAGGGATACGCCATCCTGGAAAACCTGTGGCGCGCCACGCTGCAGGTGATAGAGGAGTGCCCCTGCCAGGAAGGCTGCCCCTCGTGCATCCAGTCACCCAAGTGCGGGAACTACAACGAGCCGTTGGACAAGCAGGCTGCTATACATATACTCAAGGCCCTTTTGGGGCGAGGAGGAAAGTAACATGTACCAGGTCTGTGTGCGCAGGCATTTCGACGCCGCTCATGCTCTGAGAGGCTACCAGGGGCGCTGCGAGAATCTGCACGGCCATCGCTACGAGGTGGTCGCTTGCGTCAAGAGCGGGGTTCTGAACGAAATCGGGCTGGCGTTTGACTTCACTGAATTCAAGCGGGAGCTCGATGCCATCCTGGACGGCCTGGACCATCGGAATCTCAATGAGACGTACCCCTTCGACGAGTGCAATCCCAGCGCGGAGAACATCGCCAAGTTCATTTACGACACTCTGCAGGCTGCAATCCCCGACCTGTCGCTGGAGCACGTGCAGGTCTACGAATCTCCAAACGCCTGGGCGACGTTTAGCCCGGATTGAGCCTACGTCTCAGCTTGGGCTATACGTCGCAAGAGAGCCAGCGAGTCGGTGGGGGTATCGGGAGCCACCGTCACAACCAGCCTGTCAGTTCTGCAAGGAGACGGGCGTACTCCACAAAGTTCTAACTCTCCCAGATTCGCACTCCGTCTACGTGCATATCTGCAAGGCAGCTTGCGGAAAGACTGACACCTGAGCCTGAGAACGATAACGGTCTGCCAAACAGGACACAACGTCCTTCCACTGTGTGTGAACCTCAATTCCCTTCCCTGGGTCAAGCCATTTTCCACAAGCGTGAGGAGTGAAAAGGATAAGTGGGACACCAGCATACTCAGCCATACGTCTCAGATGCTCCTCGACCAGGACTGCTGGATTACCGAAAAGAGCATGGTAACCTATCCCATCCCACGCAGCAGATATGGCGACAACAGTCCCTCCTGCCCTGACGAGGGGAGTTTGCGCCGAGAAAACCGGATTGAAGCTGTTCTTGATTTGCGTCAACTCATTATCTTTGGGAAATGAATTCAGCACCAGAATGTCCGCAGGCCGCCCAGCGAGAGTCAGGTTGACATCGTGAGCTCGTTCTACCGCCTTCGGGTAACTCCGTTTCAAATCACCAACGTAGAGGTCACAGATGTCAGCGTTTTCATTTAATACACAAGAAACCGCCACATCCACCCCTACGAGTTCGGCCAGTTCTTCCATGTCTTCACGTATCGGCTGGCTCAGGTTCCCGGTCTCTGTTCCACAAGCAAGACCATGGTTGACACGGGTAGTCTCGGATCCCGACAGGCCAGGCAGAACGAGTTTCGCGCCTCCTCCATACCCAGCCATGTAGTTTGGCGTCACGCTTCCCATCACGATTTTCAGATCGGCCCGGCAGAACAGCCCATTCACTTGAAAAGGAGTGCCTCTGGAAGAGCATCCCAGATCTATCAGCCCATAATGTGGATTATGATTGATAGCACGACAGGTGCTCATGACCTTCTCACCGATCTTCTTGATCATCTCCGCATAAGAGAGCGGCCGGTGACATCCCAGCGCTATGATAACGGAGACCTCCCTG
Source organism: Anaerolineae bacterium (assembly GCA_022013675.1). Lineage (GTDB taxonomy): Bacteria > Chloroflexota > Anaerolineae > JAKLPW01 > JAKLPW01 > JAKLPW01. The sequence continues at coordinate 4,581 of JAKLPW010000497.1, forward strand.
ATTCCCACCTGTCGGAGTTCCTCGCACAAGGCTGGCAGAATCCTCCTGGCGGGTGTCGGGCGGGCCAGATCGTCTACTGCGATACATGCCGATCCCGCGCCCGAGGCTATTTCCTGCCAGGATCGACCCAGCGGATGACTTATACGCTCATCAATCTCCGCCTGTGTCAGAGTCCGGGCACCGTGCATCGAACAAACGGTAACTCTCCAATCAGGGGGAAACTCCAATCGGAACGGATTGTCCCTTTGCCACATGCCCCATGGGATGTCTACATACTGACCCATACTCTTTCTCCTCACCCTCATATCACACCCGAGATGCACCGCAGAGACAGGCTGAGCTCATCGGCACTCCCCGCGTGCTCTGCAGTCAAGTACATTCCCAGACCATCCAAATTCGGCGTCCGCACGTGGTGATTGGGGCAGCACCTCAGCGAATCATATCGCCGTTGGTCAGTGCAGATCCAGAGAATCTTTGGCTGCGGCATGTAGTTTTCACCTCGCCAGACCGGTGTCTACTGACCCAGTCCCATCGTATACCCTTCCCGAAGTGATAACAGAGTTCTTCCTGCTTCTAGGTTCAGCTTCACTGCTCGTACCAAAGTCATACCTCTCGGCCTTTTCGTCTCAAGCAAGATGCATCCCCTGTAACCGATTTTGGCTAGTTTCTTCATGATTTTGTCGAAGTCCATGCTCCCCATGCCAGGAATCAGGTGTTGATCTGTTTGACCGTCGTTATCGGACAAGTGTACCATGCACAGACTATCTCTGAGACAGTCGAGCAGGGAAAGCCCTCCAGATCCAGGCAGGTTCGCGTGCCCGCTGTCCCAGCAGAACTTCAATCGGTCTCCCATGACCGCCATGATAGCGTAGAGGGCACCAACGCACCCTTCGTTGGGCAGGTTCTCTACTGCAAACTGAACGTTCAACGCTTCAGCCAGAAGTATCAGTTCTTCCAGGTGCGTTTCAATCGTTCTCACTCGTTGGAAGAGCGGGTCTTGGAGTGCATAGGCGTGGAACACGACAGCCTCCGCTCCCAATTCCGTGGCAGCCCGGATCGCTCGCTCCATGCCTTTGACCGTTTTGGCGAGGATTTGCGGATCGACAGAGCAGAGATTGTGATCAGTGCCGATTGGGCAGTGAATCGAATGAATGGTCATTCGCAGGGAATCACAGAGCTCCACTAGATCGGAAAGGGCGTCGTCCGACCACCAGGAGGCTACGTGGCTTGGTTGGCCTCCGATCGATGCGCAGTTTACGCCCTGTTCGTGAAAGGTTTCAAGAATCTCTCTTACCGAAATGTCATAATCGATCCCGGTGTTGACGACGAGCCCGCTTTCGGTCGGTTGCACCAATTTGCTCTTGTCCTCCGTTTCCTCAAGATGCGGAAGAAGTCACTTTCATCTCTGTGCGCTTCCATCCGTGGTACCGACGCTGCCCTGGCCTTGCACCGTCACGACAAGTCTTCCGAAGCCGTGGCTAGTCTTCGGTCAGGTCATAACGCAGAACCGCCCCGGCATCGCGCAGCCTGACGTACAACAAAGCGGGATTGCTGAGAATCTGGGCATCGATCTCGAGATGCCAAGGCCGGGGCAGTCGCAGAAGACTATACATGCATTGGCTCCTTCACCGTGCGTGCACCCAGATCGGACTGGACCAGGCCATCTCCCCATCTTCTTGCAGAATCGTCACGTAGTAGGAGTCTACCAAACCCGGCTCTTCGTGGTCGACATACACTGCGTCGACATCATACCCCCCTCCTTTGAGCGAGTACCACGGTCGCCCATTCTTGATGATCTGAACATCCTCGATGGGAGCAGTCCCCTGGACGTGAATGGCCAACTCCCTTCGAGTGTCAGCCGGCAGCTCCAATTCCGATCCCATCATCGCTCCATTCAGCCGAAACTCCAGGATGACACGGGCCATATTTGAAACGCCGTAGCAGTGGCGGTTGAATAATGCCTCGAAGATGGAGTCGCGGGTCAACTCCTGAGCCCACACGCCAATCATGCCTCCCGGCGAGTCGCCCCACCCACCATCCACCTGACCCGGTCGAGCCTCGTGGTTGTCGGTTCCCGCCACGATGCCCACCTTGCACCCGCCTGCAATCGCGCTGCGTACGAAGCTCTCCTCCAGCCCGCACTTGCCCGGTATTGGCCGGGGGTTACCAGGGTATTCGCTATTGCCATGACAGGAAAAGACCTCAACCAACCGGTCGAAGTCGGGATCACAATCTCTCCAGTCGGTGGTCAAGCCACCGGTCTTATGTCCAGGGTGCGAGGCGGGGTGATGAGGAATGGTCATCACCTTGCCTCGATACGGCTCTAAAGCGGCGAACAACCCGCTCGGCGTCGAGTAGCGTTCGTCGCACGAGCAAAACAGCGGTGGATTCTCGAAGTTGAAATACAGACAGCGGTGTCCATGCGCCGTCTCCACACCACTTATCCGTTCCAGGTGCTTGTGTCTCGACGCTGTCCATTCATACGCTGGAAAGGTGATAAACCTTCCAGGATCGTTGTATTGCTCCGCTCTCGCCAGCACGAACTCCCAACGAGTTTGACCCTCGGGCACACCCAACACCGCGTCGCTGATCGCTCGAAACTCCTTCTCCCAATTGTATCCTGTTCGATCTGCGCGATCCCACATGGCCGTAGAGTATTGTGACAGAACGCCAGGCCCCATAGCGACAAAGTGATCGTGCACACTCTGCGCGGAGAAATCCAGACAGGCGGCATTGCGCGCGTAGCGATAGTTGTAGTCTGCATCTCGCGCTCCATCGTCCACGTATCCGTGTGAATGAATCTCGCCCCAGAACAAGTGAGGTTGGCCAGCAGTGATCACTCTTCTGGGGTTCAACCTGCATTGCAGGCCACGCTTTGGGTCCTCAATAGTGATCTCATCGCATTCACAGGCAGGTATGCGCGCTGCCATTAGACCCCCGACCCTCTTCACCGTGAACGTGCCACGCCCGCAAGCGCATACACTCACCAGTCTCGCTTCCGAGATAGGGATTGGGTTCAGTTCGTGATCGAAATATGCCAGCTTCACCAGCGCTGTGCCCGCCCTGTCTTCGCGTATCGTCGAGGGAGAGAAACAGCGCAAATGGAAGGGAGGTCCAGGATCGATCCTCGCCGTCGGAACCTGCCGTAGGCGCAGCAATTGCTCATCACCGGGCCTCCTTATGAACACCGGGAAGGCCTTGCTCTGCCAGGCGTGCACGTGCAGTCCCATATCCTTCTCTCGACGGTGGGGAATGTCCACGATGTTCAACGTCGCCCGCTCGCCTGTCTTCGCGGGGCACCCCAGCGTGACCTTGATCACCTCGTAGGCGCTCAACTGGAACCACTCAGCCCGAAGGGACATGCTCGGGGACTCCACCCTCCAGTAGCCATCCTCGCCTTCAGTCTCGCGCTGAAGCGTCGGCATCAGCCGCTGCATGCCCAGGTATACGAAGTAGATCGCCGATCCTTCGGGCAGATCATCGCCCAGAACGAGTTCGACTTGCCATGTGCGCTTCTCCAATAGTCCGATACGGCGAGGCGTAACGGTTGCGATGCCTTCAAAGAAACGCGTCATGCACTGACCCTCCTTCCAAAGGCAGAGAGGTTCTGGCCATACCCAACCTCAGAACCGTTCCCGCACTTGTTGCAGAAATTTGCGACCTTCATTCTCGTTCCTTACTTTCACCGGGATTATCAAGCCCTCGGGCCGAAGTTCTTCGAGAAGCACCATGGCCTCGCCTGGTTCGTAGCCGTGATACCCGACGTAGAGGCCCTTTCCGGCATCCTGGATTCTATGCATCACTGGAAGCCAGGATAGGATGTCCCCACTGCCTGCGCCTGGTTCCCACTGAATAGCATCAAACTCCGGAAGTGAGAGAAGCGTATCCAAATGGATCAAGGCGCCAGGGCCATCCAAGTGGTAAATGGCTTGTTCAACGTGATTCGCGCGCTCCAAGAGATGCGGAAGGAAGCGCCGGAAGTGATTCGGGGAGATCATGCCTCCGAAGTCGAATCCGATCAGCGCAGAACGGCGGGGATGCCAGGCAGGCAACCAGCCGGTACTTCCCTCCAGGTGCTCGTTGATGATGCCGTAGAGAAGGTCATACAGGGTCTTCCATATCTGTGTGACCTGGGCGTCCAGGGCGATCACTGTCTCGGGCTTGTCGCAGAGGTCTGCGCAGAAATCAGCGTATCCCCGCAACTTCGCAAGGGAGTCACCCGAATTGCCCATCGGTGGAAAGCCAACGAAACATTCGCCTGCTCCCTGCTCAGCGCAGTACCTGACCATCGCCGACATCTGCTGGACAACCGGGTGGTGGAGCGAGAAAACGGATAGGTCTATCTCTTCCAGCGTAGTCGCGCACGGCTCGCGCCAGATGGTGTCAGGAGAGTACACATGCTTTGCCCCGAGTATCGCAGGGATACCTCCGCACAAAGGGTAGAGCAGCGGAAACGCCTCACCCAAGTACCTCTTGCGCAGGTACCTTTCTCGCTCGATACGGAAGAAGGTTGCCGGATCGGTCCAATAGCGCTGGGGCTCCTCGTCGATCTTCTCGTCCGCTGTTTCGTCTACGACAAACACTTGCAGACACGGACGGTCGATGATCTTGCCCTCCCAGAAGGCCTCCAAGCGCTTGCGAGCCATCTCCCAATTCTCATTCAGCAGTTTCATAGCTCTTGCTCCCTATTCGCGTGGTGACGGGGTACTGATCGGGTTGCACCCAAATGGTGCTTGACCAGGCCATGTTGCCATCGTGCTGGGTAACTCTCAAGTAGTACCAGTCCTCGCCCTCGTACCCTTCCCCCCTCGGCAGGTCGGTCAGGACGAGCTCTTCCAGCTCGGAATCTCCTTCTACCGAGTGAATCACCTTGTTGTTCTTCAGAACTTCAACAAGCCTGATTCGGTCAGTCCCGGCGACTTCGGCGTGGATACTGACATCTCCATTGGCTATGACCTCGCTTCCCATCGGTGAACCGTCAACCCGAAAGTCCAAGTACATCCTCTCCCCGGTAGTGGCATAGCACCGCCGCGCCATGAGCGCCTCGTATATCGCCTCCCTGGTGAGTTCGGGTGCCAGCACTGCCATCAGACCTGAGCGGTGTCCAATGTTGAGACCCTCCGGCCAAGACCGGCAGCGCCCGGGTCCGCCCGTATGATCATCACTGCCGCCGATGAACCCGTACCGGTGCCCCAGGGCAAGTCCAGCCTGCGCTCCGCCTCCACCCGTCCGACGTTCCCAGTACCTGTTGCCGACGAACTCGCTTCGCCCCCAGCCAGAATATACCTCCACCAGTCTTTCTCGCTCATCGGAATAATTCCAGTCCATGATGGCCAGTGAGTGGTGCGGTATGATAAGGCAGTCTATCCCATCGAGAGACCGGTAAAGTTCGTCAGGGGTCATGCTCCAGTGGACGTGTTTCCATTCTTCTTCTGGGTACTTGGGGTATCTATAGGGCAGCACAGGGGGATTGGCCCCGGGATAGTACACGTTTCGATGCCCGTACACTTTGGATGTCCACTCGAATCCTACGAGAGTGACGAAACTTGCAGGCCGATAGAACTCCTCCGCTGCTGCACACACTTTATTCCACATCTCGGGATCGTAGCCGACCTCGTGATCCGTCATCGCTGCGATATCCAGACCCACCTCGTCCCGCGCGTACGAGTAGCACTGTTCTATCGGACGCGAGCCACAAAGAGAGAGATCAGTGTGTCCGTGAATATCCCCCCAGTAGATGTGATAGTTCGGTTTCTCCGCCACAACCTTGACGGGATTACTCCTCGCGACCAAGACGCCGAGATCAGTTGTTTCACTACGCTTCTTGTAGGGTTCATGGAGAGACCGTCCGAGAGGGTCGAAACTGAAGAATCGCATTGAGGTTCTCTTATGCCTGTAGTCGTAGACGTAGCTGACAGCCTCCGCACTATCCAAGCCGTTGTGGTTCTTGTCTTTCAGTGAGAAGAAATGCGGTCCCGCACGCAGTGGACTGACTTCAAGAGCCCTCACATTCCCATCGGTGGTGCTCATCCATGCCTCGACCGGTGAAGGATCGAGCGGGCCGCTCAATTCGAAGACCGTCTGCAGAGGACGGCTGGCCAGGTTTCGGCACTGGTCGAAGACCCTTATCACTGCACTAACCTTTCCGCCTTGCTCAACAAGTGTCGGCACCATCAGCTCCACAGACTTCGGCTCGCCTGGCACGATCTTCACTTTCGCACTATGCATCTCCTCCATCGGCCCAAACAGAGAGAAGCCTTTGCGCAGGCTGAACGTTATCTCACCCTGATTGGGCTGAGCAATGACAGGTGGAGCGCTGGACTCCGTATATCCATAGGTGAGACGCACCACGGTACCAGGGGGAACTGGCTCTATCGTCGGCTTCATCCCCAGATGATACATCGGATCGCCGTGGTACCAAACATGGCAGAACATGTTGTACGGATCCAGTTCGTCGTTCAGCACCTCAATGCTCATATTCATGATGCACGAGAATCTCTCTTGGTAACGCTCTGCGATGTTCGGCGGAGGCCATCCTTTCGCAGGAAGCGACAAGTCCACCCACTGATTGACGGGCCACCCCTCGTCGCCAACGACCATCTCAAAAGTAATGGCCACCTCTGAACCAGCCATGATTACCTTGGGGCTAACATCAAACTGCTTGATTATCATTCCGCACCTCCGTAGTTGTGTTCACGTCATGATGCGCAGAGCTCGCTCTTCTTGCGCTGCGGGAGCCACGTAATGGCCTGGCCCGAACCCCGTGCCAGGCACTGCTCCAAAACGACTCGATGCGATCTAGCGTTACTTCCGGGGATAACAGCATTGCCGGCTCCTAGCATGAGACCTCCCTCCGGTCGCGCGAAGCAGTCCAGAATCTCATGCACGCCCGCGGCAATCTCCTTAGCTGACCAGAAAGACAGCAGACTCTGCACGTCGATGCCGACCAGTAAACAAAGCTTGCCACCGTATGTTTCAGCAATGTGCTGCCGATTCATTGCCACAGCCTGAACTGGATGGAGGACATCCATCTCGATCTCCTCGAAGTCATCAAGCAGAAGACTGACGCATTGAAACCACTGCATGATCACATTCCATTATCCATCTGAGCCCCTGGCTTTGCACTATCAGCCTCCACGCTCAGTAAGCTCGTCAGTCTCATTGCCCACCGGCCCCAGGGCCTCTACCGGCCCCACCGGCCTCAGGGCCTCTACCGGCCCCACCGCCCCGGAGACTTGCTGGCAGGAACATGGCGTCCAAACATGCGCTCTTGCCCATAGGCACCGGTGTTATAGAAAAGACAAATCCGCCCATCAGGCAGAACCAGAATATGGTGCCTCCACAGATTCACGCCCTC
>JAKLPW010000498.1 GCA_022013675.1 Anaerolineae bacterium
AGAGTGAGTAAGTGTGTGTGTGTGTGTGTGTGTGTGTGTGTGTGTGTTGTGTGAAGTGCACCATTCCGCAAGAGGAGCTTAGTGCTCCACCAATTCCAAATCGCAAAGGAGAGTGAGGAAATGGCAAAGAAATACGCAGCGGCAGTGGACCAGGGTACAACCAGTACCCGATTTATGATCTTTGACCACGAAGGACAGGTGGTCGGTGTACACCAGATGGAGCACGAGCAGATCTACCCCCAGGCCGGCTGGGTAGAGCATAACCCAATGGAGATCTGGGACCGCACTCAGGACGTGATCAAGGCTGGACTGGAGAAGAATGGCATTGACGCCAACGAAATCGCCGCTATCGGCGTGACCAACCAGCGCGAGACCACCGTCGTCTGGAACAAGAACACCGGCAAGCCCTACTACAATGCCATCGTCTGGCAATGCACCCGAACCAAGGACATCTGCGACGATCTGGCCAAGGATGGCGGCCAGGATCGCTTCCGTGCCAAGGTAGGCCTTCCTCTGGCTACCTACTTCTCTGGTCCCAAGATCAAGTGGATTCTCGACAACGTGAAGGGCGTTCGCGAGGCCGCAGAGAAGGGCGATGCCCTCTTCGGCAACATTGACACCTGGGAGATCTGGTGGCTGACCGGCGGCCCCAAGGGCGGCGCTCACGTGACCGACGTCACCAACGCCAGCCGCACCATGCTCATGAACTTGAAGACTCTGGACTGGGATCAGGAAATCCTGGATGTAATGGGCATCCCGCGCAAGATGCTGCCGAAGGTCCGCCCGTCCAGCGATCCCAAGATCTACGGTTACACCCCCAAGGATGGGCCGCTAGGGGTCAGGATTCCGGTGTGCGGCGACCTGGGCGACCAGCAGGCTGCGCTTGTGGGCCAGACCTGCTTCAGCCCTGGTGAGGCCAAGAACACCTACGGCACCGGCTGCTTCATGCTGCTCAACACCGGTACCAAGGCCGTGCCCAGCAAGAGTGGCCTGCTGACCACCCTGGGCTACAAGATCGGCGACGAGCCCGCCGTGTACGCTCTGGAGGGCTCCATTGCTATCACGGGGGCTCTGGTGCAGTGGCTGCGCGACAACCTGAAGCTCTTCGACTTCTCGAAGCACGTGGAGGACTACGCCAAGGAGGTTGAGGACGCCGGCGGTATCTACATCGTGCCTGCTTTCTCCGGCCTCTTTGCCCCCTACTGGAAGAGCGACGCTCGCGGTGTGATCGTCGGCCTAACCCGCTACGTCAACAAGTACCACATCTGTCGCGCCGCCCTGGAGGCTTCCGCCTACCAGACCCGCGAGGTGCTGGACGCGATGGAGAAGGACTCTGGCGTGAAGCTGGCTGCCCTCAAGGTAGACGGCGGCATGGTCTTCAACGAAACTCTGATGCAGTTCCAGTCCGACGTCCTGAATGTACCCGTCGTTCGCCCGACGGTGGCCGAGACCACTGCGCTGGGCGCAGCGTACGCCGCCGGCTTGGCAGTGGGCTTTTGGGACAACCTGGAAGACCTGCGCAAGAACTGGGGTGTGGACAAGACCTGGGATCCTAAGATGGACGCTGACACCCGCAAGAAGCTCTACAAGGGTTGGCTCAAGGCCGTGGAGCGCACCTTCGACTGGGTGGAATAAGAGCTTGACCAAGTGAAGCTCGCCTGGCTTCTGTAATCCCCAGGGGTGGTGCCCGTCCGTCGCGCATCCCATCAGATAGACAAGATGAGAAGGGAAGACTTCCACCAGGGAGTCTTCCCTTCTCAGTAGAGATGCGGTCGGCCGCGCCCGCGGGGAATCGAAGTGAGAAGGGGTAACAGATATGGCTGGCAAGAAATACGATGTGATCGTTATCGGTGCTGGCGTTGTGGGATGCATGGTGGCCCGCACCCTCTCGCGCTACAAACTAGACATTCTGCTCATCGAGAAAGAAGCAGACGTGGGCATGGGGGCCAGCTCAGCTAACACGGCCATTGTGCATGCCGGTTACGATCCACTCCCAGGCAGCCTGAAAGCAGTGATGAACGTGGCCGGCAACAAAATGTGGGACGGCCTGTCGGGTGAGCTGGGTTTTCCCTTCGAGCGACGAGGTGACTACGTAGTAGCCATCGGCGAAGAGGAACTGCCCAAGCTGGACGAACTATGGGAACGAGGAGTAAAGAACGGCGTACCGGGGATGATTATGCTTTCCGGCGACGAAGTCCGCTGGCGAGAACCCAACATCAATCCCAGGGTCAGCGGCGCGCTGTGGGCCTCCACTGGCGGAATCTGCGATCCCTTTGCCGTGGTCATCTCGGCCGCCGAAAACGCGGTGATGAATGGCGTAACCCTGATGTTGGAGACGGCCTTCGAGGACTTTGTCATGGAGAGCAACCGCATCGTGGGCGTGAAAACGAACCGGGGCACGTTCGGCTGTCGCTGGGCTATCAACAGCGCTGGACTGTACTCCGATGTGGTGATGCACAAGGCCGGCATGTACCCGGAATTCCACATCACCCCTCGCAAGGGAGAGTATTATGTTTTCGACCGCGCGGAGATCGCCATCAATAACGTCCTCTTCCCAGTGCCCACTGCCATCACCAAGGGCATCCTGGTCACCACCACGCTCCATGGCAATATCATCATTGGGCCCAACGCCCAGAATATCGAAGACAAAGAGGATTGCTCGGTGACCCGGGACGGCTTGGAGGAGGTCTGGCGGGACGCCACCAAACTGGTGCCTAAGCTAGACTTGCGGTACGTAATTGCCGTCTTCGCCGGGTTGCGTCCCGGAGGCAATGCACCTTGCCAAACCCCCGGTATCAACTACGGCCACGACTACATCATTGAGATTCCGGAGAAGGTGCGTGGCTTCGTCAACCTGGGAGGTATCGAGTCCCCCGGTCTGACGTCCTCCCCCGCTATCGCTCAACGTGTAGTGGAGATGCTCATGGATGTCGGAGAGAAGCTGGAGGAAAAGCGGGACTGGGAGCCCATCCGCCCCGCGAGACCCCGTTTCCGTGACCTGTCCCCGGAGGAGCAGAAAGTCCTGATCCGCAACGACCCCCGCTACGGGCGCATCGTCTGCCGCTGTGAGAACGTGACTGAGGGGGAAATCGTGGCTGAGATACATGCCCCGATTCCAGCCCGCACTTACGACGCCATCAAGCGGCGCACCTGGCTGGGCACGGGGCGCTGCCAGGGCGGATTCGATACCCCGCGCGTGGTGGAGATTTTGGCCCGGGAGTTGGGCCTCTCCCCGCTCGAGGTGACCAGGAAAGGGCCCGGCTCAGAGTTCCTCGCCAGGCCCACCAAGGACGTGGAGGGGTAGAGATGCTGAAGCAGAAATACGACCTGGTGGTCATCGGCAGCGGCCCCGCTGGACTGGGCGCGGCCATCGAAGCCAAAAGAGCGGGCGCTGAGGATGTGCTGATCATAGAGCGGGCCAAGGAACTGGGAGGCATCCTTCAGCAATGCATACATAACGGGTTCGGGGTTGAGCTCCTCAAGGAAGATCTCCCGGGCCCCGCCTACGCCCAACGATTCATAGACGAGGTCGCGCAACTTGGCGTGGAAACTCTGCTCGACGCCATGGTACTGGACGTCTCACCCGACCGACATATCTATGCTACCAGCAAATGGTCAGGGTTCGTGGAGTTAGAGACGCGGGCTATCGTGTTGGCCATGGGCTGCCGCGAGCGGACTCGCGCTCAGATTCGTATCCCCGGCACCCGGCCAGCAGGCGTGTACACTGCCGGCACCGCCCAGCGTTTCGTGAACATTGAGGGCTACATGCCGGGCGAACGGTTCGTCATCCTCGGCTCCGGCGACATCGGAATGATCATGGCTCGCCGCCTGACTTTCGAAGGTGCGAAGGTAGAGCGTGTGCTGGAACTGATGCCCTTCCTCACTGGGCTGACCCGCAACTACGTGCAGTGTTTGCTTGACTTCGACATCCCTCTGCAACTAGGACACACCGTCAGCCGTATCCTGGGCAACAGGCGTGTGGAGGCCGTGGAAGCAGTTCAGGTGGACGACCAATTCAAGCCTATACCCGGCACCGAGGAGATCATCCCGTGCGACACCCTGCTCCTCTCCGTGGGCTTGATTCCGGAGAACGAGCTTTCCCGAAAGGCAGGGGTCACCCTGGATCCTGTGACCCGCGGGCCTTTCGTGGACGAAGGTATGCAGACCAACGTGCCTGGCATTTTCGCTGCAGGCAACGTGGTTCACGTCTACGACTTGGTGGACTGGGTGACAGACGCAGGCTTCCTCGCAGGCCGTAGCGCTGCTAGATTCGCCATCGCTGAACGCAAGCGCATAACCCGTCAGGTCAAACTGCAGCCGGGAGACAACATCCGCTACATTGTTCCGCACGTGATGGACAAGGAGAGCCTGGCCAATTCAGATCAGCGTCTGCAAATGCGCGTTATCCAGCCCATTGAAGGGAGAGTATGGGTGGAAGTGCTTGACGGCGAGGAGTTGGTGACCCGCAGGGGACAACGATACGTCCGCCCAGGAGAGATGGTTACCATAGACATCCCACAGAAGGCCTACGACGCGGTGCAGAAAGCCGATACACTTATCGTGCGTGTGGTACAACGCTAAGGGTGCATCCCTAAAGGAGGACCGGCAATGGTCGAAGAAGTCACGAAGATGATTTGCATCACCTGCCCCGTGGGCTGCTCCCTGGAAGTTACGCACGAGGGGAAGACCATCATCAAAGTAGATGGCCATCAGTGCAAGCAGGGGCTGGACTATGCCCAGGCTGAGCTCGTCGATCCTCGGCGGATGGTGCCCACTACAGTGAAGGTCCGAGGCGGCGTGCATCCGCTGGTGCCCGTGTGCACCGCTGCTCCCATCCCCAAGCCGCTGATCTTCGATCTGCTGGCCGTGCTGCGCAAGGTGGAGCTACAGGCCCCTATCCACGTGGGCCAAGTGGTGTTGGGAGACGCCCTAGGCACCGGTGTCGATGTGCTGGCTAGCCGAAACCTGGCAGCGATCTAGCAGCTCGCGTCAGCCACTTGTGCACAACGGCATGAATCCTCCGAGAGGTTACGCTCAGCAGGGATCGGGTTACGTTCAGCAGAGATCGTCAGACCCCAGCCCTTAGGCGCGCTCAGGACAGGCATTATGCAGTATAATTGGTGCTCTAGAAAGGGGGCCTGACGATCCCCTTTGAGCAGGAAACACGCGGAACATTTCCGCCGAGCTGCACTGGTGTCATTCGTGCCCCAAAAGGGCCCGATAGTGAGGAGCTAGGACGAGACAATGAGTAGAAACAAAAAACAGAGAACCAAGACGAGTGACTTGGGCCAGAACCGACCAGACAGCGCACAGTCTCACGAGAAGCAGAAACAGCCCCGCAGATTCGGTTGGATTCCTCTCTGGGGCTGGGTACTGATCTTTGTCGTGCCCTTGATTCTTAGCGAGTACATGTTCTACATAGCAGGCAAGCGGGTCAGCATGATCCTCTTCCCTTTGGCCTGGATCGGGTTTTGGGTTACAATGATGCAGCGATCCGAATGGCATATTCTGCAGAAACGCAAGGACAGGTGATCCTGCCACTAGCCAAACCCCTAGCGAAGCACGCTGCGGGCGAGGAACCCGGAGGCTGAACAGTACTCATGGCTTTCTGATTAATCCTGCCTGGCGCGGGAGAGAGACTCTTAGGAGCACAAATGGAGGACCTGATCCACCACCTGTCAGTTTCCACCGAGGAGAACCGCGTTCAGTTTCGGGAAGGTTTTGCCGCTTTCGCAGCCCGACACGATCTATCCGAGTGGGAGGGCTGGTTCAGTCCCTGTGATGAAGAGGTTCACTCACAAATACTACGAAACGTTGATGAATGTGATGAAGTCTTGGATCTTGGCGCAGGGGATTTGCGACTTGCGCTGCGGATGGCGGAACAGGTGCGGCGAGTGTACGCAGTAGAGGTCAGCCCCATTGTGCTGGGGGCAGCGCTTCGCGAGATTGGCTTTGCTCTACCGCGAAATCTGCATGTCATTTGCGCCAACGCACTGGACATGGCAATCCCGCCAGGGGTGACGGTCGCGGTGCTGCTCATGCGCCATTGCCACCACTTCAGCGAGTACTTTGACCGGCTGCTGGCCGCAGGCTGCCATCGGCTGATCACCAACGTCCGATGGAAGAGTAGTGTCGAGTTGATTGATCTAACTCGCTCACGCGTCTGCTTTGACCAAGTGCAAGAAGGCTGGTTCGCTTGCCGGTGCGGGGCAGTAGGGTATGTGGGCCTTGGAGAACGTTCCCAGAATTCGGCGGTGGAAGTGAGTCATTGTCCAACCTGCCAAAGATGCTAAGGAGATTGACGTGAAGCTGGAAGGGAAACGCGTTGCTATGCTGGTTGGCCCTGGCTATGAGGATCTGGAATTCTGGGTTCCGCTGATGCGCATGCAGGAGGAAGGTGCGCGGGTTACAGTGGTTGGCCTCAAGGCTGGCGAATCCTATGTGAGCAAGTCGGGTGGACTCACGGCCACAGCAGATGTAGGCGCAGATGACGTGAGCTCCCAGGACGTCGACGCAGTACTCGTCCCAGGAGGATGGGCGCCGGACAAACTGCGTCGGTATCAGGCAGTACTCTCCCTGGTGCGTGGAATGCACGAACAGGGCAAGATGGTGGGGTCTATTTGTCACGCCGGACTGGTGCTCATCTCGGCGGGTATCGTGCGCGGTCGGCGGGCTACCGGATCGTTGGGCATCAAGGACGACTTGATCAATGCCGGAGCACACTGGGTGGATGAAGCGGCATTTCGCGATGGCAATGTGGTCTGGGGACGGGTAGTGGCCGATATTCCGGCGTATTGCCGGGTGATCATTGATGCTTTGACCATCGATTAGACAAGCCGGATTTCGGAGACGATGGGAATCTGTCGCTAAGCAACACCTACACGGAGGATACATACACTGATCAGCATCGTACTCGTAGCACACAGTCAAGAACTAGCCCAGGGAGTCTGCGCCCTAGCTAGTCAGATGACCACAGGAAGGGATGTACCCATTGTCGCAGCAGGCGGCCTGGAAGACGGTGGCCTGGGTACTAGTTTCGAGAGGATCCAGCAGGCCGTGGACGCTGTTTATACTGATGAGGGTGTCCTAATCTTGATGGACCTGGGCAGCGCCGTGATGACCACCCAGATGGTGGTGGAGATGTTGCCACCGGAACAGGGCGTGAACATCCGACTGAGTAATGCCCCTTTCGTAGAGGGCGCTGTTGCCGCTGCCGTGGCCTCTTCGTTGGGTAACAATCTGGACCAGGTTCAGCATGCCGCGGAGACCGCTATGGAACTCCCCAAGATACCACGGCAAGAGCCCCTGGCGTCTACTGCGGAAACCCCACTTGCACCAGAAGGTCCCTCGCGGAGTGTCGAACTGGCCGTCCCCAACCCGATTGGACTGCACGCTCGACCTGCCGCCCTCTTCGTGACGACGGCCTCCCGATTTGCCTCGCGCATCAGTATACAGAATGTGACTCAGGGTCGCCAACCGGTGAACGCCAAGAGCATAATGCAGGTAGCCAGCCAGGGCACAGCCCGGCAGGGTGAGTGTATCCGCATTGTGGCTCAAGGCGAAGACTCCGAAGACGCCATAGCCACTCTGAGAGCGTTGGTAGAGGCCGGATTCGGAGAGATGGAAGCAGAGACAGAAAAGGCGACGGAGGCCACCGTTACACCCCAGGCTACCATTCCGCAACCCGGTCAGCCGGTCGACATCCCACAAAGCTCTCCCCCTTCCCATCTTCAAGGGATCGGCGCATCTAATGGCCGTGCCGTTGCCCCTGCCTTCATCTACCAACGACCCGATCTACGCGTGGAACGGCGCACAGTGGAGGTCCCCCAGGTCGAAATCGACCGTTTCCGACGGGCGCTGGATACCGCTCGTCGCCAGCTCGTTGAGGTACAGCAGCAAGTATCGGCTTCCGCTGACGAGGAGACCGCTCGCATTTTCGACGCCCATCGAATGATGCTTGAAGACCAAGCGCTGACCGGCGCCGTCGAGGACAAGATCACCATCGAGCTCTGCAACGCCGAGGCTGCCGTCAGCGATATCATCGGCCAATGGGTGAGCTATTTCGAAAAACTGGAAAACGAGTTGATGCGCGCACGAGCTGCCGACGTCCGCGACGTGGGCAACCGGCTGTTGGCCGTGCTCATGGGCGTTGAACAGACGCATCTCAGGGACTTGCCTGGACCAGTTATCGTAGTAGCGGAGGACTTGGCACCCTCCGAGACGGCACTGATAGACAGGGCGCAGGTGCGCGGGCTGTGCGCGGCGTTGGGTAACTCCACTTCTCACACAGCCATTCTGGCCCGCATGTGGGGCATTCCTGCTGTGGTTGACCTAGGAGAAGGCATACTAGCCATTCCGCCAGGGACTCTATTGGCACTGGACGGAAGAGCCGGCGTGGTAGAGGTGAATCCTTCCCCAGAGACCGTAAGCACCTATCGTGCACACCAGAAAGACCGGGCATGATTCATCATAGCTAATCGTGCATCTAGTATGAACTTCGTGCCAATATCAAGCATTGCCACGGTGCTGTGTTCTGCCAGCATAGACCTAGACGCAGCCCTCAGCATGCAGCCTCGCAATATCTCCTGGGCCGTACCCGATTTCCTGCAGAATCTCATCGGTATGCTCGCCCAACAGCGGCGGATGACGCCGCATAGCGACGGGAGTGCGACTCAGCTTCAAAGGAGAGCCAACCAGAGGCACCTCGCCCACCGTCGGATGGGACATAGTAACTACCATCTCCCTGGCCTTCGAATGGGCGAGTGACAGAGCCTGGGCCACTGTATTCACGGGGCCACATGGGATATTGGCTTCCCTCAATAACGGCAGCCATTCCTCAGAGGAACGAGTGGCCGTCACCTCGTTGAGTAAGGGTCTCAGCGCATCGCGGTTGTTCACGCGATTAGGATTGGTGGCGAAACGAGGATCCGTGATCCACTCCTCTTTATCCACAGCACGACAGAAACGCATCCACTGTTGGTCGTTACCCACGGCTACCATCATGTAGCCATCCGCCGTCGGTACGCTCTGGTACGGCACGATATTGGGATGCTCGTTGCCATACCTGCCAGGAGTCTTGCCGGAGATTAAGGCATTGCTGGCTACATTGCTCAGTGCGGCCATCACGGTATCGAGCAAGCAAACATCTATGTGCTGCCCTTCCCCAGAGCTTTCCCGTTCCCGAAGCGCTGACAACATGCCTATCGCTGCGAAGAGCCCCGTCATGATATCCGCGAGGGACGCACCCACCTTGTATGGCTCGCCATCCTTTGGGCCCGTAACACTCATCAGGCCTCCCTCGGCCTGCGCGAGCAAGTCGTATCCCGGGCGGTGGCTGTAAGGCCCGGTCTGTCCGTAGCCCGTAAGAGAGCAAAAGACCAGACGAGGGTTCACCTTTCTCAGATCCTCATACCCGAGGCCCAAGGAATCCCAGACCCCCGGGCGGAAGTTCTCCATCAGCACGTCACAATGCTTCGCCAGGCGACGGATGGTCTCCTTTCCGCCTTCACTCTTCAGATCAACAGTGATGCTCCTCTTGTTGCGGTTGACACAGAGGAAGTAGGCGCTCTCGCCACCGATGGAAGGCGGATCCCACGCCCGTGTATCATCTCCTCGACCGGGCCGCTCCACCTTGATGATATCGGCACCGAGATCGCCCAAGATCATCGTGCAGAAAGGAGCCGCCAACACCCGGCTCAGATCCAGTACTCTAATCCCCTCCAACGATAACATCCATGCTCCTCCGAGACTACTATGTAAATCTGGTCGACGACCTTGCTATACCAACCCAACCTTGACTTCGCATCAGTCAGCCGCAAAGTACAAGTGACAAGGCCACAAGTATATCACAAATCCACAGACTAGCAAGATGCAACGCACCTGAAGCTAGCGGCGTCTCCATCCAGTGTCGTACGCGCCTAGCAACTTGGGAGCACCAGGGTCACTCACATCAATGATCTGCAAGCTGTACTCACCATCGGCAACGTAGGCACGCCCTCCGGCTACCCAGATCCCCCGCGCTTGGCCAGGTGTATCAACCGAGCCTAACAGTCGAGGAACCTTCGGATCACTCACATCGATAATCCGCAATCCGTCCGCCCAGGCCGCCACGTATGCCAGGTCACCGATCACCACGACATCCCCCGCCGTCGCGTCATGGCTGCCTACGATTGCCGGAGCCGCTGGCTCTACGATGTCAACGATCTGCAGCCCTCTAGTCCCAGCAGCCACGTAGGCCCGATCCCCTACCACACTGATACCGTTGGGTGGACCGGTGCTGGCACTACCGACCAGGCTGATGGCCGCTGGATCACTCAGATCCAGAACGTGCAGTCCAAAGAACTGCATGTTGCGATAGCCCTCGAAGTAGATGGCATAGGCCAAGTTACCGACCACACTTACGCCAAAGTAGTCCACATTGGACGGCTCGGGCTCATACCCCCCGAGCACTGTCGGCGCATCGGGATCGCTGACGTCCAGCACTTGAAGAATGCCCCCAGCAGCAGCCACACGCCTGGCATCTCCAATGGAGTTGACATCCTGAACCCAGTCTCCGTGGTAGTGCCCTCGCAGGAGGGGGAGGGACGGATCGCTGACGTCAACGATCTGCATGCCACCCGCTCCCAACGCAGCACAGACCAGCTCGCCCACCACGCAGATATTCGTCACCTTGCCGATGAGAAACGGACTCACTCCGACGATCACCGGCGAGGTTGGATCCTTGTCATCAAGAACCACAAGCTGGGACCCCACTCCCAGGTAAACCCTTCCCCCAGCGACGGCCACACACTCACTGAAACCGGCGATCAGGGCTCGCTCGCCGACCGTCTCAGAGAGATACACGTCCGCAGGACCCCAATGAAGGTTACTACCCACGGCGGCAAGCA
>JAKLPW010000499.1 GCA_022013675.1 Anaerolineae bacterium
CGCGAAATCCATATCATGGCTTTCGCGCCCCAGCAGGCGATCGCGCACACATCCCCCCACGATGTAGACCCTGGCGCCAAGTGTCTCGGCTGTCTCTTTGACGTCTTGCAGGATTCCGCTGCTAGCGAACCAGGAACTCAATGCTGTCCCGCCTTTCTGATGGTCAGGTATTGCAGGGCGATGATGGTCTTGGCGTCGGGTATCTCGCCATCCCTCAACATGCGTTGGGCTTCCTTCCAGTCGAACCATTTCACCAGTATGTCTTCTTCGTCTCCGGCCACTCCGCCACCATCCGCAACCTTGTGCCCCTCCCCGGTGAATCCCAGGTAGAGGTACATGCGTTCCGATGACCCTCCAGGGCTGGGGTAGAAGGTCATGATGTGCTCCAGGCGTTCCACCGCGTAGCCTGCTTCTTCCAGTAGTTCCCTCTGCGCTACGACAGAGGCATCATCTTCTCCCTCACACATCCCAGCGACGATTTCCCAGAGCCAGCCCGGCCCATCGTTCACGTAGGCCGGGTAGCGGAATTGCTGCACCAACATAACGGTATCGGCCTCTTCGTCATAGAGCAGGACGGCCACCGAATCCCCTCGTTCGAAGAGCAATCGGGTGATCGGGCTGCTCAGGTGTCCATCGAATCGCTCGTAGCGCAGCGTGACGCGATCGAGTCTGAAGAAGTCGTCGTATTATCTCTTCTTCTCGATGATCTCCACCCTACGCCGCATCGTTTCCTTCCTTGGCTCGGCCCTGTATTGTGTTGGTGTAGGGGCAGGTTTGGGATCCCTCCCGACTGAACGATTCCGATCAATCCCGACTCTACCAGCACAGAAAAGGCTCTTGCCCGACCGAAACCTGCCCCTACGAACTACTTTGCAGGCTCCATCAGACCTTTGGCCGCCTCGAATCCGGCCGCGAGGGCCTTCAGATTCAACTCCTGGGTCCCCTTGGGCACTCTGTCTGACACCGCCGCCTCGATAGCCCGACGCGACACGATCTTCGTGAGGCTCACGATTACACCGAGGGCGACTATGTTAGCCGTGATGCGACGGCCGGTCGCCTCCTCCGCGATACGGGTGATGGGTAACTTGTAGGCACGCACAGAGGGGACGTGGTGCACGTGGGTGGTGTCCACGATGAGAACGCCGTCCCTTTTTAGATCGCGGACATACTTATCACATGCTTCCTGGCTCAGAGCCAGCAGCAGGTCGGATTCAGTGACCTTGGGATAGTCAATCTCCTCATCACTGATGATTACTTCGGAGCGGCTGGCTCCTCCACGAGCCTCTGGACCATAGGACTGGGTCTGGGCAGCGTTCTTGCCATCATAGATGGCAGCCGCCTCGGCCAGGATCAATCCCGCCAGTAATAGCCCTTGCCCACCGGCGCCGGCTAGCCGTACTTCGTATTGTTCGCTCATGTCTTCTCCTCAACAACTATGCCCCGTGCCAGCACAATTCAATTCATGTCAGCATGGTTGGTGCCAGTCCATGTAGGGGCAGGTTTGGGATCTCTCTTGTTCGAATGATCCCGATCAGACGTGGCCCTGGTGGTGCGGTAATGGTACCTGCCCCTACAACTAGTCTGCCTGTGCTCGCGCGATGATGCGATCATACTCCTCAGTATACTCCGGAATGTCCCGATCCAGCAAGACTCCCCGGATGATTTTCCCCTGGGCTTCATCATGTGGAAGACGAGCCGCCTGCTGGACGGTGATGCCGTTCTCCTTGAGGCTGCGCATCATGTCCACAGCGCCGCCGAGTTTGTTGCGCCGTCCGTAAGCCGTGTGACAGTAACTCACAGCCTCCACCACCGAGAATCCCTTCTTCTGAATGGCCTTCTCTATGAGCCGGCCGAGCTCGACGGCGTGATAGACCGTTCCCCGGGCCACGTACGCCGCCCCTGCCGCCTCCGCAATCTCGCAGATAGGGAAAGGCTGCTCGATGTTCCTGTAGAGTGCCGTAGACGCCAGGGCACCTTTGGGAGTGGTGGGGGAGCATTGTCCACCGGTCATGCCGTAGATGTTGTTATCTACTATGATGGCGGTAATGCCGATGTTGCGCCGGCAACTGTGCACGAAATGGTTGCCACCTATCGCCAGCGCGTCCCCATCCCCCATCACGACGATGACGTGCATGTGAGGCTTGGCCATTTTCAGCCCAGTAGCGAAGGCCAGTGCCCTACCATGCGTCGTATGCATTGTATTGAAATCGACGTAGACCGACATCCTGCCGGTACAGCCAATGCCCGATATCATAGCCACATCATCTTTTTCCAATCCAAGGCGAACCACGGCCCGCACGATGGCCCCCAGAACGATGCCCAGCCCACATCCGGGGCACCATAAGTGAGGGAACTTCTTCTTGTGTCGCAGGTAGTCGTGAATCTCTGGCTCCTGTCGCATTGGCTATCTCTCCTCAATGGCGTGTAGGATTTCCTGCGGGCGGATCATTTCTCCGTCAGCATGGTTCACCCGCCGCACCTTGCGTCGTCCCACGATACGCTCAACCTCCAGGGCCAGTTGGCCTAGGTTCATCTCCGGCACGATCACTCTTCTGGCGTTACCAGCCACCCGCGCAATGACTTCCTCTGCGAAAGGCCAGATGGTAAGGAGTTTGACCAGTCCTACTTTGTGTCGCCGGGCTCGGGCCATCCTCACGGCCTGACGCGCAGAGCGCGCTGTCGAGCCATAGGCGATCACCAGGGTGCGGGCGTCGTCCGTACCATCTTCCTCCCACAGTAGGATGTCGTCGAGATTACGCTGGATCTTTCCGAAGACGCGGTCGAGCCAGGGGTGGATCTCGTCCAGCCGCTGAGTGGGGAATCCCGCTTTGTCGTGCATCAGGCCCGTGATGTGATAGCGGAACCCTTCGCCAAAGCTAACAAATGGGGGGACGTCGCTGTCCATCTCCTGGTAGGGGAAATACCACTCCGGCGGGACATTGGTTTGTGGACGGCCTATCACCTCGATCATGTCTTGTGGGGGAGTCTCCACTTTCTCCCGCAGGTGGGAGAGGACGGCATCCATGAGCAGTATCACCGGCGTGCGGTACTTCTCCGAGAAATTGAATGCCTTCACAGTCAGATCGAAGGTCTCTCGCACTGACGAGGGACTCAGCACGATGATGGGATGATCTCCATGTGTGCCCCAGCGCGATTGCATTACATCACCCTGGGAAGGCGCCGTCGGCAGACCGGTGCTTGGCCCCGTCCGCTGCGAATTGATGATCACACAGGGTATCTCAGCCATGGCAGCATAGCCCAGGTTTTCCTGCATGAGGGAGAAGCCTGGCCCACTGGTGGCGGTCATGGCCTTCAACCCGCCTACGGATGCTCCGATGATGGACGCAATGCTGGCGATCTCATCCTCCATCTGAATGAATTTGCCCCCCACTTGTGGTAGACGGCGGGACATGATCTCCGCTATTTCCGAGGATGGAGTTATGGGGTATCCTCCGAAGAACCGACAGCCCGCCGCCAGAGCTCCTTCGGCGCAGGCTTCATTCCCCTGCATGAACCTAATCGGCATGACCTGTTATCTCCCCCTCATCCTCTCTCAGACGACGGACGCTGATGGCAAAATCAGGGCAGTGATGATAGCACCACATACATGCCACGCACTTATCCGGATGCGCCACGATAGCCTTCCCATCCCCATTAGTCCCAAATACCTGCTCCGGGCAGAAGGCCACGCAAAGGCCACATCCCTTGCACCATTTGCCAAAGACGCGTACCTCTCCCCTGGGACGGCGCTTCTTTCGCTCCTTCCCACTGTTCTTGCCAGTTTCGATGACCGGAACCGTCACCGCCATCGGCTGGTCATTCATAGAGTTAGACCTCCGTGTCGACCCTTTATAGCAACTGAACCAGGCAGTTACACCTGCCCGGTTCAAGTTGTTCCTGCATCATACAAACCACATGGCACCTATGCCACCAATAGACTATAGAGACACCATAATCATATGGCAAGGGGCCAATCTTGTCAAGAAAAGAGAATCTCGTTCAAGAAGCGCAACTGAGCCGACATCAGATTCCTATCAGCATTGGGGATTCTGGTCTCCAGGGAGAGGATACCCCGATAGCCAGGCAACAGAGCGGCCAGCACCGGTAGGGAATCCTCCACGGAACCTCCGCTGGCAAACCAGAACGGCAGGGAGTTTATCCCGATAGGCGGGCGCTCATGATTATACTTGTTGTCGGACACTGCATCCTCCTTATGAGAGAACGTGCAATACAATAGCCAGTAACCGCTGAATGCTCGTCACGAAGGACCTCAGAGGTTACTGGCTCTGAACGTATTTTGGTGATCTCCTGGACCCGAGCAGCTACATGGTAAGCACTATTCTGTAAGTATCCGGCTTGATGGCCAACTCGAGAGCCTCTTTCACTTCGCTCAAAGGCAACGTCTTCTGGATCAACGGCCTCACATTGACTATGCGGTCGGACAGTAGTTTGGTGGCCACGGTGAAACCGCGAACATCTCCATGTACCGAACCCGTGATAGCCACCTGGGAGTAGTGCAGCCAGTCAGGATCCACACAGAGATCCTCAGGCGGATGCGCCGAGGCAAACAGCATCACCCGCCCCAGTAGCCCAACAGCCTGCAGCGCCTGCTTGTTCGCGATTCCGTTCCCTATGGCGACGATCACCACGTCCGCGCCACGGCTACGAGTTGCCTCTTTCACTGCCTGAGGCATGTCAACCTCTTTAGGATTGAAGACCTCGTGCGCTCCTAACTCCCTGGCCTTGGCGCACCGCGCCGGATCGATCTCGCTGACCATGACCCTGGCGCCATCCGCCTTGGCCACCAGCATGTTCAGCAGCCCCATGGTGCCAGCTCCGATGACCAGCACATCCTCCGCCAGCTTGATTCCCACCCGGCGCTGGGCGTGGACCACGCATGCCATTGGCTCCGACAGAGCTCCTTCCTCAAAAGGGAGATCATCACCGAGCTGATAGACCTGCTCCAGCGAAGTGACTTTGTACTCTGCCAAACCCATGGGGCCCCATATTCCTTCGTAGTCCATGGTGCCACCAAAAAGCGATACGCACTTGCTCTCTTCGCCTAAGCGGCAGTAGTGACACTTGCCGCAACCGGATGGGCCCACAACAACCCGGCTCCCTACCTCAAGATTGGTGTCCGTACCCTCACCGATTTGCTCGATCTCTCCGGAGAACTCGTGGCCGCCGGCGAAAGGAAAACGCCCCTTGGCAACTCCTGAGTAGGTTCGCTGCTCCCAGGTACAGAGGGCGCAGGCCCGTATCCTGACGAGCACTTCCCCGGGGCCCGGTTGTGGCTTGGGCAATTCCCTGATCTCAACCTGCCTGATCCCCGTCATCACCGCAACTCTCATCTTGTTTGTTGGCATTTCATCCCTCATCCTAGTTTCTTGAGTGCTTGATCAACGGTGGCATTCTCGTGGAGGATGCTGGCAATGGCGGCCACCAGTTTATCAGGGTGCTGGTGCTGCCAAATATTGCGACCCATGGCCACCCCCGAGGCGCCGGCTTCGATAGCACCCTTGACCACATCGAGTATCTCCCGGTCGTTATTTGTCTTCGAGCCTCCCAGGATGACTACCGGCACGGGGCAGTTCTCCACCACGATCCTGAAGGATTCGGGATCACCGGTGTAGAAGGTCTTAACGAAATCCGCACCGCACTCTGCGCCTATCCGGGCTCCGGCCGCGATTTTCTCCGGGGTCTTGAACTCCGCCCCGCCCATGAATCCACCCGGGATCGTCTCGACCAGGTAGGGCATTCCCCACTTGTGGCACTCTGCGCCCAAGCGAAGCGCGTTCACGGCGCTGTTGGGATCTGAGGCCAGCCAGGGATAGGCCATGGTCTTGACACCATCGGCCCCGATGGAAAGGGCCGCCTCGACGATGTACTCTCCCATGGGACTCTCAGTGCTAGCGGACAAGATCAAGCCACACCCGGCCAACTCCTCGGTGAACTTCGTTGCTGTGCCGAAGGTAGTCATGACTACGTCAGCTCCTCCAGCGACTACTTTGCGGATGGTCTCCCCGGGATGGATCATTCCGGGCATCGGCGTGTCGACGAAACCGGCGTGGTCCATAGCCACAATGAGTATCCTGCCATCTTCCTTGAACAAGTGATGCATGCGACGTTTCATGATTCTAGTTACCTCCCTCTAGGTATAGTTGTTACGGCCTCTTTTATGCACTGCGCGGATCCATTGTTACAAACCCCTGGATAGCCGAGCATTCACCGCAGAGCACGCAGATCTCGCAGAGATTCGATCACGTTCCCTCTGAGCTCTCAGCGTTCTCAGCGGTGTAGGAGTACTGTTTTTATGCGATTTGTCTCACGCCGAGCTGTGGTCTATCTTGGTCTATCCTTCTTGGGCTTGCAGAAACCCAGGGGCATCATTCTCCTGGTGGGTATCTTCCGGGTCGGTGGGAGTTGCTGTTTGTGTCGCAGTCCAGTTCGATAATGATCTTCTCCAGATACTCCTTCTGGGCCAGGACCTTGTCTGGGTTTCCCGGCGGGATGAAGGTCTCAAACTGGAGAATGCCGGTTAGCCGAGGTAACAGGGCCTCGAGGAGCCTCTTGAAATCAAGTTTTCCCTCCCCCAGCGGGAGATGTGTACGTACCTGGCCGGAGGGCATGACCTCAGCATCGCTCACGTGAACATGCGCAATCTCGTCGATTTGGGCTATGAGGTTCAGATTGAGTTCCAGGGTCCCCAAGTGGGTAGTATCCAGAATGAATCCCAATTCTCCCGGAGCGAAATGATCGGTGATCCGGCGAATGTCCTGCGCGGTTTTAACCACCTCTTTCTTGCTCTGCACATCCATGTTTTCAACCGCCAGGCGAACCCCAAGACGAAGTGCCTCGACCACGAATCTTTCGAAGGCCGCCAATTGCCATTCCCAGTATGTGTCCAGGGAGTCATGCTTAGAGAAGAGGGCCCCCGGATGTACTATCACTAACTCGGCACCAAGGTCGTGGGCCAAAGTGATGGCCTGGATGTTCTGATGCACCGATTCCTCACGTATACCGGCATTAGGCGAGGTGATGTTCAAGTCCATGATAGGGCAATGAACAGTGCGGCGCAGCCCGTGGGTTTCTAGCGAGCACGCAACGCTAGCGGGGTTTAGGTCATCCCTCCACAAGTGCTCGGCCCAGACCTCCACTGCATCGTAGCCCATCTCTGCTACTTGCGGTAGGGCCTCCTCCACGGTGCAGTTCCAGAACGTCATGGAAGTCATTCCGATGGGTGGCAGTTTATCGATACTTAGCCCTCTAGTCAAAGTACATTACCTCTACCGGCAGAGATGCTATTTGAGACGGCTCTGGTGACCAGCCAAGAACGCCGGTCACCAGAGCCGCTACTTCACTATACTCTTGTTCGATTCGAGATACTGTTCATGATCCCCTCGATGCCAATCTCGGAACGTGAAGTAGCTTCTACTTCAGGCTGAGTCCGCGCGGGATCGAGGCCATACCTCGCATCTCAGGTGCAGGCTCAGGCTACTGCGCCAGCATCGCGTCTACTTTCTCGGCGGCTGCGTCGAGGACTGTCTGGGGATCCAGATTCCCGAAGACTGCCTCTTCTACTGCCAGGCCCATTTCCCGCGAGCCAGGGGCATAGGCAAGGATGTTGGGGCGCACGATGGCGTATGGCATTTGATCGATGATCACCTGGGCACGGGGCTCTGACTTCAAGTATGCCTGGTAGTCATCCGATGTCACCACGGACTCTCTCAGCGGCAGGTAGCCGGTGGACTTGCTCCAGCGCAGGTTGATCTCCGGGCTGGTCATCCACTTCACGAACTCGTAGGACGCATCATAGTCCGGGCTGCTCTTGAAGATGGCCAGGTTGGCTCCACCCACACCCGTGGCGTACTCCTTGCCCTTGGGCATGAAGGCTACCCCGAGTTTCTCGGGACCTAGACTAGCAAGACGGCTGCCTAAGCCCGAAGTGGAAGCGAGGGTCATGGCAATCAGGTCGTTCTCGAAGCCCTTCTGGGGTGGGGCCAGGGGCATAACCTTGTACTTGTGTACCAGGTCAACCCAGAACTGAGTGGCCTCTACGCCCGCAGGCCCGTTGAACGTGGACTTGGTGAAGTCCTCGTTGAAGAGCTCGCCTCCGGCCTGCCAAAGGAAGGCAATCCAGTTGTACACACAACCGAAGTTGGCCGTGAGAACGAGTGACAGGCCCCACTCGTCAGGAGTACCATCACCATCGGTATCCTTGGTGAGGGCCTGGGCATATTCCACCAGCTCATCCCATGTCGCAGGGGCTTTCTCTGGATCCAGTCCGGCCGCCTTGAACATGTCCTTGTTGTAGTAGAGAACGACGTTGCTCATGGAGAAGGGCATCGTCCAGACTTCTCCCTGGTAAGTGCCCGTCTCCCAGGCCTTCTCATGAACGTCCTCCGGGTCGAAACCGGCATCGGCTTCGATGAAGTCCCACATCTTGACGATAGAATCGGCTTCAGCGAGCTCGGGGCACCAGAACTGGTCGATCTGGCAGATGTCAGGACCGGCATCTCCGGCGATGGCCGTCAGGAGCTTGTCCCGCATGGTCCACAGGGTGCCGCCGTAGCTGGGCTCGATGGTGATGTAGGGATGGGTCTCGTTGAACTCGGTTACCAGTGCCTCGAACTTCTCGCCAGTCGCACCGCCATAGGCGTGCCACATTGTCAGTGTGACTGGTTCCGGCTCAGGTGTCGGTGGCACCGGAGTGGGTGGTACTGGTGTGGGCGGCACCGGAGTGGGGGGCACCTCTGTTGGTTTAGCGGGCACTGCTGTTGGCTTAGCGGGTACCGCTGTGGGGGGTACAGGCGTGGCAGTCGGCTTGGGGGCACAAGAAAGCACCAAACTGGACAGCAAGACCAAAGCGAGTAACAGGGAAGCGTACTTCTTCATTTCTCCTCCTATGTCCTACTAAATTGACTACCAAAGTTACCAAGCACGTACACTACGAGAGCCCATGGAGGGCACTAGCGTCCGCATTCTGGACGCAGCTTATGAGCGCAGATGACCACCCCCTTTCCGTTCTGTGTGTTCCTCGTACCTCAGTACTTCAATCCGGTCAGCGTGATGCCTCTGACGATTTGCTTCTGGGCTATCAGATAGAGCAGAATGACCGGCAAGGTGGCGAGAAAGGTAGCCGCCATTAGGATAGCCCAATTTGACCCCATCTCATCGCGCAGCATGGCCAGACCGATCTGTATGGTGAACTTCTCCTGGGTATTGAGAACGATCAGCGGCCACAGGAATGCATTCCAGCTCGACATGAAGACAAAGACTGTCAGAGTGCTCACAACTCCCTTGGACAATGGCAAGATTATGCGGAACAGGACACCCAATCGGGAACAGCCATCTATACAGGCAGCGTCCTCCAGGTCGGTCGGAATAGACAGAAAGAACTGCCGCAGCAGGAAGATGCCAAAGGGATGACTCAGCGACGGCACGATTATACCCTGATATGTGTCTATCCAGTGGAGATTCCGCAGAATCAGAAACGAGGGAATCATCGTCACCTGATTAGGGATCATCATGGTAGCCACGAAACCCATGAAGATGATGTTCTTACCCGGGAACCGCAGGCGCGCGAAGACGTATGCCGCGAGTATACCTGTCAGCAGTTGCCCAACAACGATGGCAGAGGCGATGAACATGCTATTGAGATAGTAGCGTCCCATGGGGAATGAGTTCCAGGCTACGCGCAGGTTATCCCAGACTATGGGATCCGGTATCCACTGAGGTGGGTAGGTGAAGACCTGACGCTCCTGTTTGAGGGCGGAGGAGACCATCCACACGAAAGGAACAAGCATCATCAACGAACCAACAAACAGGAGGACTTGCAGCACGAGTTTCTCTGCCACGGAACCCAAAAGGGACAAAGAGAGCCTCCGGGAGTTTTTTCTAATGGTCATGAGGCAGTCTCCCCCTTGCTCGTGAATCTTCGCTGTAAGAGAGTCATCGCCAGGATGATGGCAAAAAGCACCCAGGACATGGCCGAAGCGTAGCCCATTTCGCGGAACTCAAAAGCGCGCTGGTAGATGTGATAGACTATCACCGTGGTGCGTCGCATCGGTCCGCCCCCGGTCATCACATAGACCGGGCCAAATACCCTGAATGAGAAGATGGTGTTCATTACCAGCACGAAGCTGGTCGTGGGTTTCACCAAGGGCCAGGTGATGTAGCGAAAGCTATCGAGACGGCCCGCTCCGTCAAGGCTGGCAGCCTCATAGTACGCCTGAGGTATCTGCTGCAGGGCCGCGAGGAAGATAACCATGTGGTAGCCGATGTTCTTCCAGATGCTCATGATGATGACCGCAGGCAAGGCCCAGTCGGGATCCACCAACCAGTTGTTGGTTGGAAGTTTCACCAACCGCAGCAGATAGTTCATCATGCCATATTGGGGATTGTAGATCCAGGTCCAGACTACAGCCACGGCGACGGTGGAGGTGACCACCGGCATAAAGTAGGCCGTGCGGTAGAAGGCCTGGAAGCGTAGCTTTCGATTAAGCAGGACAGCGATGAACAGGGAAAGAGCCGAGCCTACGGTAACCACGGAGACTGTATACACCGCCGTGTTGCGCATGGCATTCCAGAACTCGGTGCTCTTGAGCAACCGCCGGTAGTTGTCAAGACCCACGAAGGGTTTGTCCGGTATCAGGATAGACCACTGGTGGAAGCTAAGATAGAATGAGTAGATGATTGGTAGCACCACGAAGATCAGGGATATCGTGACGGCGGGCGTCAGGCAGAAAAGCCCCGTCCAGAAGTCCTCGCGGTCTCGGACTGACCATCGCCGGCGTGAGCTGCGCTTGGAAACCGTCTTGGCCGTCATATGCCACCCTCCGAAAGTTTATCAGGATACCATGGTGTGTATCTGGTCACTCATAGAAGCCGTATCGCGCAGCACAGCGTGGAACTTGTATCGGTTGCCACAGTACCAGGCACAGCCATGTTCGATGATCTCGCCCGTGTCCAGGAAGACCGTTCGCTCGAGGAAGAGAATCGCTGCCCCTTCGACGATGCCTAGAAGCTGTGCCTCTCTTCGTCCGGCGAGAGCTGCCTCGTAGGTCTGTTCTGCCCTGTCGGGTCTTAGACCATAGGCTGAGCGAAGGATCCTGTAAAGGGAGTCTTTCTCCAGGTCATACTCCAGGATTCCGGGGCAGAGCTTGTGGACAAGGTAGGAGCGCTCCAAACCGAGGGGGATCCCGTCAACGATTCGCAGGCGTTCCAGTAACACCAACTCCTCGCCGGGCTTGAGATTCATTTCTATAGCCAAGCCGGCTGACGCTGGTACCCCAGTGGCTTGCACAGTCCTGGAAGATACAATGTGCCCTCGCCTGCGCATGTCCTCCGTTAGCCCCATCAACTGGTGTATCCCTTGCTCTAGCTTGGGGGCTTGCACGTAGGTGCCTTTCCCTGTCTTGGGCACGAGCCATCCGGCATTCGTAAGGTCGTTCAGTGCGTGTCGTACCGTCAGGCGGCTGATCCCCATGAGTTCGCTCAACTGTCGCTCGGAAGGCAGGCGATCGCTAGGCTGCAGAATACCCTGTGCCAGGGCTTCCAAGATCAACTCCTTCAATTGCTGGTAGAGGGGAATGGCACTATCTTTGGCGAAAGAGGAATGCTCCAGCGTTTGTAACAACAGCTCTGTGCTCAACTCTTGCCTCTCAGTTCGTGCAATTAGACAAGGGTGGTATTGACCGGTATTGCCCACTGTGTCTAGTATAACACTTCCACCCCTTTTTGTCAAGCGCTTATCCATTGACACAGAATCTCATTTGTTGCTCAGCCGGCCATTCTGTGCTATTCTAAGCAGAAGTCTACATTTGCTTAGCAAGGAGAGTCCCATGTCTCAAGTAAGCGTCAAAGTCGGCAGCCGCTATCAGATCGCTGTGCCTCGTATAGCCCGTGAGCGTCTGAACATCCAACGCGGCGATCGCCTGCTGGTAGATGTTCAAGATGGTTTGTCAGCAACGACCGGGGATTAGCTCGATTGGCACCTTTGCTGGATATTATCATCCTGGACGACTTTGCAGCGCCATGCGATGATATAGTATAATCCAGGTATTCAACCGTGAGTCACCGGAGGTTCCTATGCCTACAATCCTCGTCGTAGACGATGAGCACAACATCGTGGAGTTGGCGCGTCTATATCTGACCAACGAGAGCTATCGCGTCATCGAGGCGGGTGACGGCGAAGCTGCTCTGGAGTTGGTCCATACACAGCAGCCGGACCTGATGGTGCTGGACATCATGCTTCCAAATCTGGACGGCTGGGAGGTATGCAAGCGGCTCCGTAAGGAGGGAAACGAACTCCCTATCATCATGCTGACCGCGCGCGATGACGACGTGGACAAGATCGTGGGGCTGGAGATTGGAGCCGATGACTATATGACTAAGCCTTTCAACCCCCGCGAGTTGGTGGCGCGAGTGAAGGCGGTACTGCGTCGCACGGAAGCGCAACCCAAGCTGCCACGCGTCATTACCGTAGGGCCTATGTGTCTGGACCGGGCGCGGCGCGAGGCGACGATAGGAGAGCGGGAGCTGAAATTGAGGACCAAGGAGTTCGGTCTTCTGGCCACCTTCGTAGAGAACGAGGGCCTGGTACTCAGCCGGGAACAAATCTTGAAGCTGGTGTGGGGGTACGATTTCTACGGTGACAGCCGCACCGTGGACGTCCACGTGGCCCGGTTGCGCGAGAAGCTGGGAGAGGCAGGTATCACCATCGAAACTGTGTGGGGCATAGGGTATAAGTTGGTAGCAGACTGATGCGCCGACCAGAGTTTGCGGAGCTGCTGAAGTCCATCCCTCGGAAGCCGGGCGTCTACCTAATGAAGGACGTCAACGGCAAGATGATCTACGTCGGCAAGGC
>JAKLPW010000500.1 GCA_022013675.1 Anaerolineae bacterium
AACCGTGATGTATCACATATAGGAACCACAATCGAAGAGGAGGTCTTCATGGCACAGATATTCACTGACATCACAAAAACTATCGGGAACACGCCTCTGGTGCGACTCAACCGCGTTGCTTCTGGGGTCGGTGCCCAGGTAGTAGCGAAGCTGGAATCGTTCAACCCATTGTCTAGTGTGAAGGACCGCATCGGGGCGAGCATGATCGATGCGGCGTAAGAGGCAGGGTTCATCAAGGATGACACCGTTATCCTGGAGCCCACCAGCGGCAATACTGGCATTGCTCTGGCATTTGTCTGCGCCGCCAGAGGCTATAGGCTCGTCCTGACCATGCCGGAGACAATGAGCGTAGAGCGGAGGAATCTGCTCAAGACCTTGGGTGCAGAGCTGATCCTGACGCCGGGAAAAGACGGGATGCCTGGGGCGATCAGGAAGGCTGAGGAGATGGCGGCTCAGGACTCACGTTACTTCATTCCTCAGCAGTTCAAGAACCCCGCCAACCCCGAGATACACCGGCGCACCACAGCCGAAGAGATATGGCGCGATACCGACGGCCAGGTGGACATCGTGGTAGCAGGGGTAGGCACGGGTGGCACCATTACTGGCATCGCTGAGGCGATCAAGGCACGCAAGTCGGATTTCGCGGTCATCGCTGTTGAGCCGGCTGCCTCGCCTGTCCTCTCTCAGGGGAAGCCCGGTCCCCACAAGATACAAGGCATCGGTGCAGGCTTCGTCCCTGACGTTCTTCGGCTCGATCTGGTGGACGAGGTGATCCAAGTGGCTGATGAGGACGCGGCCAGGATGGCCCGTCGGTTGGCCAAGGAGGAGGGTATACTAGCGGGGATCTCTTCAGCAGCAGCCACCGTCGCTGCTCTGCAGGTGGCGGCCAGGTCCGAGAACAAGGAGAAGCTCATCGTGGTCATTCTGCCTGATACGGGGGAGAGATACTTGAGCACGCAGTTGTTTGAAACGGAGTGAAGGAGTAATGAGTCCCAAAGCTATCGCACTTCTATCTGGTGGCCTCGACTCCACCCTGGCGGTAAGGTTCATCCTTGATCAAGGCATCGAAGTGGAGGCGTTGAACTTCGTAACCCCATTCTGCAACTGCAACCGCCAGGGACGCTGCGAGGCTGCCCATGTTGCCGAGAAGTTCGACATCCCCTTGAAGATAATTGCCTTCACCCAGGAGTTCTTCCGGGTGTTGAGGAAGCCCGCTCATGGGTACGGAAGCGGGATGAACCCATGCATCGATTGTCGCATCTTGATGTTCTCCCGGGCGAGGGAGCGGATGGAGGAGACCGGCGCTGACTTTGTGTTTACCGGGGAGGTGCTGGGCCAACGACCGATGTCTCAGCACATGCGAGCTATGCGCGTCATAGATCGCGAGTCGGGGCTCGAAGACCGGCTGTTGCGTCCACTCTCGGCGAGATTGCTGGCGCCGACCCTTCCTGAGCGCGAGGGGATCGTCGATCGAGACAAGCTCCTGGCTATTCAGGGGCGCGCTCGCAAGCCACAGATAACCCTGGCAGCAGAACATGGGATATACGACTACCCTTGCCCGGCGGGAGGCTGCCTCCTCACCGATCCGGGCTTTGCCAGGCGGATGCGAGACCTCGTGGAACGAGATCCCGACTTTGATCTCAACGATGTCAGTCTGCTCAAGGTGGGACGCCATTTCAGGGTGTCCTCCGGCGCGAAGGCAGTGGTGGGGCGGAATGAAAAGGAGAACGGGCGCATCCTTGAACTCAGTCGGGAAGCGGATCTATTATTCGAGGTGAAGAGCTGCGGCAGTCCCGTCACACTCCTGCGAGGGGAAGCTGGTCGAGAAGAAATTCGACTTGCCGCCGCCCTAACCGCTCGTTACAGCGACTCGTCAGGGACTGATACACGGGTGCACTATGGAGGACGCTATGCTGATTTGAGTGGGAGGGTGCTGGTTTCCCCACTGAGTGAGCACGATCTATCGAGACTGAGGGTCTAGGCTAAAGAAGGTCCGGTCCTTTCGCATCCAGTACCTGCAGGGATTGAAGCTCGTCGCGTCCTGGCGAGTCGAGAAAGGGGTACCTCCTGATCTGGAGCCAGGTGAGTGATATCTGATGTAGCTGGGTCGCTATCAGTCGGGAAGGGAGTCTTTGTACAATGGCCAGGCTTGCGCGCCACCGTACGGGGGCCGGCTCGGGTGGCAATAGGCGGTCGAGAAAGTGGGTTTGGTGGGCTATACCGAAGTGGTTAGGGTGTGAATCGTTGACCGGGACTACGTCGAGCTCAATAACCTGGAGAGGCAAGTCCTCTTCGGCGAGGAGGACGTCCCCAAGGCCGTCGCGACGGCGCGAAGAAGCTGCGCAAAGTCAGCTCTCAGGTGAGGATAGAGCCTCTCGTGGTCGACGTCAACGCCGACAACGTGGAAGAGATCATTGGCGACGTTGGGATTGTCATGGAGGGCACCGACAACTTCGAGACATGCTCTCTGTTCAGCGATGCCGGTGTGAAACTGGACATCCATTTGGTCTGCCAGGCCCAATCGTCACTCACGGGATTACTATGGCCATTGTTCCGCGCCGCATTCCGTGCTTCCGCTGCTTCCTGCCTGAGATACTTGTGCTCGGGGCCACACCGACTTGTGACCCGGTTGGTGTGCTTGCCACGACAGCGAACATCGTGGCTTCCTCGGAGGCGACCGAGGGCCCCAAGTCTCTAATGGGACGTGAGGAGCTTCAGCGCCGACTTATCTGCGTGGACCCCTGGGCCGTCTCGCTGCAGCGTTTGGCGGTGGAGAGGCGGGCTGGATTCTGTCCCGCCTGCGATCTGGGGCAGTTCGAGTTACTCGAGGCTAGAAAGGGTTCCTACCTCGGCAATCTTTGTGGTCATGGGGCGGGTGGCAGTCATTGGCAAGAAGCCGCCCGAGGGGCCAGATTCTCAGATGTCCCTCTTCACCTCGGAGCGCTATAGCTATCCTTTGATCGCCGCCATAATGACCGCCGTGATACCTGAGATGGTCTGGGAGTTCTACAACGGACGGGCAGTGGTGGAGAACCGCATTGAGGAGGTCAAGAAGCAAAACACAACCGGTCTAAGATACCCTCCTCGGACTACATGTCCAAGGCCTGCCTCTTTCAGATGGTGATGCCGGCCTGTGAGTTGACCAATTGGTTTCGGAGGCTGGTCTTGTGGGGGGAGTTGAGGAAAGCTGAAGTGGCCACTCTGCGCAGGAAGGTGCTCACCATTACCACCAAACTGGTCCGGCGTGGGAGGAGGTTGGTGCTGAACCTGACGCGGGCTTTCCCCATGCAAGGGATGTTCGAGAGCATCCTGGGCCGCGTGAGGGCGATGTCCCTCCACTTGGGTAGAAGCGTAGGAGCGGAAGAGAGAGTAGGGGGCGCAAGCGATGCAGCCGTGGTGCATGTGCGTCTTCGACCAGTTCGATGAGGGCATGGAGGCCATAAAGGCGGTGTGCGATTGCCTCAATGCTCGGATGAGAGGACTCGAAGTGGTGTTGTCTGGGTTGACAACACCGTTGTTCTTGAGGATACTGTCAGACAAACTCGGAAAGTGCAGAGTCTGGCGTCTATCTGCGAAATGTGGGTTATGGAAGGTCGGACTGGAAGCGCGAGCGAAGAGGCGGCAACCGGCGATGCAGAGAAGGGACGTGGTCATAGATGAATTGATTGGCTGGAGTGAAGAAACACGCACTTCTTGCACGAATCCAGATTGACGTTGACCCAGATCGAAAGGAGGATGACCTCATGAATGAGCTCGAAGGCGTGGAAGTCAGCGAAGCGCAGATTGCGGTTCACTGGCGCGAAGAGGAGAAGTTCTACCCTCCGGCGCAATTCATTGCGCAGGCGAATATCACTGACCACGAGATCTATGAGCGGTTCAGTTTGAAGAATTTCCCTGAGTGCTACAAGGAGTACGCAGACCTGCTGACCTGGTATCAGTACTGGCACACCACGCTGGATACGAGCGATGCCCCCTGCTGGAAATGGTTTGTCGGCGGCAAGATAAACGCCAGCTACAATTGCGTTGATCGACACTTGCCTCAGTACAAGAACAAGGCAGCGATCATTCACGTGCCGGAACCGGAGGACGAACCTCACGTGGTTCTGACTTATCAGGAACTTTACGTGAGGGTGAATGAAGTTGCGGCACTTCTCAGAGATTTCGCCGGGGTCAGGGCCGGTGACAGAGTGACGCTTCACCTACCCATGGTTCCGGAGCTCCCCATAACGATGCTTGCCTGTGCCAGGCTCGGTGCCATTCACTCTGTGGTGTTTGGGGGATTCAGCGGGAAAGCGTGCGGCGAAAGGATAGCAGACTCTGGAAGTCGTGTTCTGATAACCATGGACGGCTACTACAGGAGTCGCAAACTGCTCGATCACAAGTCCAAGTCTGACACGGCGCTTGCGGTGGCGAAGGAAGAGGGCCAAGCTGTGGACAAAGTCCTGGTTTGGAGACGCCACCGTGGGACGTACGTTTCTCCCGCGCCGATGGTAGCAGGTCGTGATTATTTGATGGAAGACGTGCTGGGCGATTATGTCGGTACGAGAGTTGATCCCGTCCCCATGCCTGCTGAAGCACCGCTCTTTCTTATGTACACCAGCGGGACGACGGGAAGACCCAAGGGATGTCAGCACAGCACCGGTGGCTATTTGGCCTATGCAGCTGGCACCTCTAAATATGTGCAGGACATTCATCCGGAGGATGTGTATTGGTGCATGGCCGACATAGGGTGGATAACTGGCCATTCATATATTGTCTATGGCCCCCTGGCTCTTGCTGCAACCACCGTCATGTACGAGGGGGTTCCGACCTGCACGGATGCCGGGCGCCCTTGGAGGATTGCGGAGCGCCTTGCTGTCAACACCTTCCACACCGCGCCCACGACGATACGTATGCTGAGAAAGGCTGGCCCTGAGGAGCCAGGCAAGTATAGCTATCAGTTCAAGCACATGACGACGGTTGGGGAGCCAATAGAGCCAGAGATTTGGAGATGGTATTACTACGTCGTCGGTAAGGGCACGGCGGTAATTGTTGACACCTGGTGGCAAACGGAGACGGGAGGATTCCTCTGCAGTACCATGCCCGCGATTCAACCCATGAAGCCCGGAAGCGCGGGTCCAGGCGTGCCCGGTATCTACCCGGTGATTTTCGATGAGGATGGCAGTGAAGTAGAAATAGGTTCGGGTAGAGCCGGAAACATATGCATCAGAAATCCATGGCCGGGGGCATTCCAGACCATCTGGGGAGATCGCGAGCGGTACGTTTCGA
Source organism: Anaerolineae bacterium (assembly GCA_022013675.1). Taxonomy (GTDB): domain Bacteria; phylum Chloroflexota; class Anaerolineae; order JAKLPW01; family JAKLPW01; genus JAKLPW01. The sequence continues at coordinate 5,269 of JAKLPW010000500.1, forward strand.
CGTACTATGCCAAATATTGCAGAGACAGGAATAGCGTAGACTGGCGCGACTGGCCCTATTTCGCGGGTGATGCGGCCACGCAATCCGAAGATGGCTACTTTAGAATCTTGGGCAGAGTTGACGATGTGATCAACGTTGCAGGTCACCGATTGGGCACCAAGGAACTCGAGTCTGCGAGTCTGGATGTCTCGGAGGTGGCGGAGGCGGCAGTAGTGCCTGTGACAGACGAGATCAAGGGTCGGGTACCTGATGTCTATGTGTCCCTGCGCCCAGGCGTCGAGCCCAGCGAAGCGATAGGAAATGCGGTGGCGAAGTCCATCGAGACGTCAATTGGAAAGATAGCCAGGCCGAAGCACGTCTACATCGTACCCGATATGCCCAAGACTCGTTCCGGCAAGATCATGCGCCGCGTGTTGGCGGCAATATCCAACGGAAGGGACATTGGCGATGTGACGACGCTGGCCAACCCAGAAATCGTCGACGAAATCCGAAGAATGGTTCAAGGGTAGCTTCGCTCCTGCTCCCGGAGACGTGGTGACCACGTACCCAGGAAACGCGCACACACATATGCTCCGTCTGTTTCGGGGAGACCGAATCGACTTGACGGAGCCGACCAGCCGTTTCACAGAGGCCATGAGGCGTGCAGGTACGGTTGTCTAGAGTGGGAGACAGGCGAAGTAGTTGCGCACGCGTGATTTGGGGAATGCGGAGGCACCGTCACACTCCTCAGAGAGGACCCTAGCGAGAGGTAGATGCGCCTGGTCGCGCCATCACCGTCTGCTGAAGTGATACCAGAATGGACGGCGAGGTATCCGTACTCCACGGGGCAGACCT
>JAKLPW010000501.1 GCA_022013675.1 Anaerolineae bacterium
CTGATCAACGACGTGGACGGAGCCGATGTGGAGATGGTCCTGGTGGATGGCAAGGTAGTCGTCAAGGACCGCAAGCTTGTCAACGGCGACGAGGAAGAGATACGGCGTAAAGTAGTCGAAGAGACGACAGCGCTGTGGAAGCGATCGGGAGCGATTTGATGAACGATATGACCTACCGTGTAGGAATCGACATTGGTGGTACCTTCACCGACGGCGTCATCATCACCAGTGCTGGTGAGATGCACGTCGTTAAAGCGCCCTCCACACCGGCTGACTCATCCATCGGGATGTTCGACTGCCTGCGCAAGGCGGCCGAGGTGGTCGATTTGGAACTAGGGGCTTTCCTGGACCAGGTCGAGCTCCTGGTACATGGAACGACCGTGGCCACCAACACCATGCTGCAGTACAACGGGGCTAAGACCGGCTTGATCACGACTGAAGGTTTTCGCGACGCCCTGGAGATGCGGCGGGCACACAAAGAGGATATCTGGGACCTGTCCCTGGCTCCGCCGCCACCGATCATCCCGCGCTACCTGCGTGTGGGTGTCAAGGAACGCATCAACTATGCCGGGGAGATCATCGCCCCACTTGACGAGGATGATACGCGTGAGGCTGTACGTCAACTGAAGGCCCAGGAAGTGCAAGCCATTGCAGTTAGCACTCTCTTCTCGTTCATCAACCCCTTCCACGAGCAACGCATACGCGAGATCATCCTGGAGGAGTTCCCCCAGTGTTACGTCTCCATCTCGTCCGAGATCTTGCCCCAGGTACGGGAGTATGAGCGCACCTCCACCACCGCAGTCAACGCCTACGTCGGCCCAGTGCTGGGGCGCTACTTGCGCAATCTGCAGGACCGTCTCGCGGGCGCTGGACTGAAACGGGAGGTGCTCGTCACCCAGTCCAACGGTGGCATCATGTCAGCTAGCTATGGCGCTGAACATGGGGCCGCAACGTTGCTTTCCGGCCCGTCCGCCGGAGCGGTCGGTGGCACATTCTTTGCCGCCGAGATGGGGGAGCCCAATCTCATCGTGATGGACATGGGCGGCACCAGCTACGACGTCAGCCTGATCAAGGATGGTGCCTTCTCGATGACCACAGAGGGCGAGATCGCGCGCTACCGCGTTGCGCTGCCGATGATCGACATCCATACCATCGGCGCAGGCGGCGGGTCGATTGCCTACGTGGACAAGGGCTCCATGCTCAAGGTGGGGCCGGAGTCAGCCGGAGCCAACCCAGGGCCGGCCTGTTACGGCAAGGGCGGCACCCGGCCAACCACCACCGACGCCAACGTGGTACTTGGCTATATCAACCCCGACTTCTACCTCGGCGGGGAGCTGACCATCGACAGAGAAGCCGCTGAGGAGGCTGTTCGCCAGGAGATTGCCGCGCCGCTGGGGATTGACCTCATCGAGGCTGCGTACGGCATCTACCGGCTGGTCAACACCAACATGGCTGACGCGACCAAAGTCGTCAGCGTGGAGAAAGGCCACGATCCCCGTGGCTTTGCCCTGGTCGCCGCGGGTGGCGCAGGGGCGCTGCACGGCTCCAAGATCGCCAGAATCGTGGGCATTCCCAGAGTGATCGTGCCCAAGACGGCGTCGGTGTTCTGTGCCCTCGGGATGCTGGAGAGCGATCTCAAGCACGACTACGTACGCACCATGTGGGGGCCTCTGGACGCCCTGGACTTGACCGAGCTGAACCACATTTTCAACGAGATGGAGACCGAGGCCCGCGATATTCTGGAGGCCGAGGGCATCCCGCCCGAGCGGATCACCATCGAGCGCGGGATGGACCTGCGCTACCTGGGGCAGCATCACGAGGTCACGACCGTGGTGCCCGATGGCGACCTCACGACAGAGATATTGCCCGAAATCGCCGGGCGCTTCCACGCGGCCCACGAGCGGCTGTTCCTCTACAGCGAACCCGAAAGCCCGCTGGAATCCATCAATGTCCGGGTAACTGCCATCGGCACGATCCCCA
>JAKLPW010000502.1 GCA_022013675.1 Anaerolineae bacterium
ATGTTATAGTCCGTAGGTGGAAATTGGTCCTGGTAGCCGCGGTGTCGGCAGCCCTGGTAGCAGCGGTGGTCAGTTTTCTTATGCCGCCAGTCTACGAGGCAGTGGCCGGAGTTGTGATCATCAAACAGACGACTGAGCTGCTTTTCGAGCCGCAGTTCAAGACTCTTTCCGAAGATGATCTGGCCATGGCAGGTGCGAGGCAAGCAGTGGACACGTCAGCCCGCCGAGAGGCCTTTGCCGCCCTGGTGAAGAACGGTGCCATCGCTGCGCAGGTAGTCGATGAAATCGGCGACACACTGTTGCCCGAGGAACGGAAGGTGAATGTCCTCGTGGGGATGGTCGAGGGAGAGATTCGTAAGGGCAGTGATCTAATTGAAATCAAGGTCACGTGCAACGACGCGGCGAAGGCCGCCCGCATCGCCAATGTGTGGGGCAGCGAGTACGAGAAGTACGTGAACGCCATTTACAGTGACGCGCCGGAGTCGTACGCGCAAGTGGAAAACCAGGCCACGGTGGCTAAGGCGGAATACGATGAAGCTGAGGCAGCCCTGATCGCATTTACCGCGAACAACCGCATTGATGACTTGGACCGTCAGGTAGCAGAGACGCAGCGGATCATTACTGCCCACTCGAATGCGAGGACTGATAACCGGCTCCTCGCTTTCGAGACGGAGCAGCGGGGCAAGCGGGAGTTGTTGTCTGCCTACCTCGACGCCGAGATCAAGGCGACACAAGCGGTATTCGATGAGCAAGTGAAAGCCAGATTGCGGACCCTGAAAGACTACTGGGAGACGAAGAACAAGCTGGAACTCCTGCTGGCTGACGCCGAATCCTTGCGGGCTCATACCGCTAGAGGTGGACCCGAGGCTGCAAGCACAAACGGCCTGCCGCTGTTGCTCCTGAAGGCGCAGGTCTTCGCTTCTTCTGGGAATCTGCCCGGTGACCTCCAACTTCAGTTCGGTAGCCTTGAGGACACGGGCGTCGGAGAAGGGCAAAAGGCGGATCTAGATGCGCTCGTCGAAGTTCTCGAGGAACGGCTGGCGGCCGTGGACGTGGCTATCAGCAAGCAATCACTCGCTATCCTAAACAATGCTGACTACCAATACCTGTCTTTCTCGGGCCCCGTGACGGATACTCTCTCAATGGCCATTCACGAGAAATACCCGAATCTCTTTGAGTTCGGTGACCTAGCAGATCTTAGCCTCGAGGTTGGTCTGGGTCCAGAAGCATTGACTGAGGAGATTGACAGATTACAGGATACGGTGCTGGAGCTACAGGCTGAGGTAGCGCGAGAGTTGGCGCGGAAGCGGGAGCTGACTCGATCTCGCGACCTGGCGTGGGATAGCTACACAATGTTGGCACGGAAAACGATCGAGCTGAATATCAGTGCCCAGACTACGGGGAGCGAGGTGCGCTTTGCCGCGCCCGCAGTGGAACCACGAGGGCCCGTGTCGCCCAAGAAAATGCAGAATACGGCCATCGCCGGGATGCTTGGACTGATGATTGGCCTCTTCGGCGCTTTCGCGATAGAGTACTTTGGAGAGCCGCGAAGGCAAACGGAAAGCTGACCGAGGGGACGTGAAGATGAAGGGAAAAGAACGCGCCGGTATCAAGTGCCTGAGCCGGCGGCGGGCTCAGATTGGTCGTGGCCTGGTCATCCTGGCAGTTGTTTTCGGACTGGAGATGATGGGGTCACATTCCGGAACGTGGGCTGCTCCCGGCAGCGCGCCACTGTGTCAGACCATCCCCACGCGTACGCCGACGAAGCCTGTACCGACGGCCGTGCCGCCTACATCTACGCCGACGCCGCCCACCTCGACGCCGGTGCCGCCAACAGCGACAGAGCACCCGCCGACTTCGACGCCGGTGCCGCCCACGGCGACGGCCGGCCCGCCCACCTCTACGCCAGTGCCGCCAACAGCGACAGAGCACCCGCCGACTTCGACGCCGGTGACGCCCACGGCGACGGCCGCCCCCCCAACCTCCACGCCGGTGCCGCCAACTGCGACGGTTGCTGCGCCAACCCCAACGCTGGCTTTGCCTACATCAGTGGCGGCGACGCCGACAGGCATACTCGAGTCGCCCGTATCGCCAACCATCACGTCACCATCGCTCCGGACAACCCGTACACCGTCCACGGTCGCGCCGACTGAGACACCGGCTCCGACCGTCACCAGGACAATCCCCTTCGAGTCGCCTGTTGGTGCGCCAACTGCATCTCCTCCGGTCACCTCGAGGGGTAGCAGTAGGATTATCTTGACCGTCACGCTACTGATTCTTGGGTCTGGACTCATCGCTCTCGCGTTGGTCGCCTGGAACAGAGGGCGCCCTCAGGATTAGCAGGAGACCAGGTATCCAGATTTGATGGCCCAGCGCGGCCAGTTTCTTGAGGCTGCGACAGGGTGCTCTCGTGTTGGGGAGCGTTCGTATCTGACACAGCGGTGCGAAGAGGCTAGATCAGGCTACATTCATGTCACTCCGAAAGCAGGCTGCGTGTCTCATTCTCGGGTTTCTTTCCCAGCTCGTTGCGTTGTTGTTGAGCAGTGGGGTACACAGGAGCGGGGGAGCAGCCTGGGCTGCGCGGATTGTTCTGCCTCTGGGCGCTCCCACTGGTGGTTCCGGCAGTGTATCCCTCAACGAGTTCCTGCCCTACCCTCATGATGTGGACTGGGATGGCGATGGGACTGCGGATTACCTCGATGAGTGGATCGAGCTGTACAACGGGAGCGATGAGGCGGTTAGCCTAGGAGGCTGGAAGCTAGACGATGTGGCGGATGGAGGTTCCTCGCCCTATGTGATTCTGGAGGGGAGGGTCATTTCGGCCCACGGGTACGCTCTCTTCTTCCATTGGCAGACGGGGCTTATACTAGGCAATAACGGCGACACGGTGCGGTTGCTGTATCCCGATGGGAGCGAGGTGGAGGCCTATGTCTACGGTAGTGCTTCCTACGACCAATCCTACAGCAAGGTGACGGACGGGGGTAGCACCTGGACGGCTAGCTACCCTCCTTCGCCGGGTGGCCCAAATCGCCCCGCCACGGCGACGCCCAGTCCCACTCTGACCGCGACTGAGACACCGACTGCTACGCCCACGCCCAGTCTGACATTGACCCCTTCGGCTACGCCCAGCCGTACACCGACGGCCACAGTGACCGATACGCCAGTGGCCACGGCGACGGCCAGTGCGACTCCGACCGCATCTCTCACTTCCACCGCGACTCACACACCAGTGGCCACGGCGACGGCCAGTGTGACTCCGACCGCCACGGTCGCGCCCAGTGTTACATTGACCCCTTCGGCTACGCCCAGTCGTACACCGACGGCCACAGTGACCGATACGCCGGTGCCAACGGCGACGGCCAGCGCCACTGCGACCGCATCTCTCACTTCCACCGCGACCGACACGCCGGCTGCCACGGCAACAGCTACTCCCTGGCCAACTTCGATCCATCTCAACGAGTTCCTGCCTGCTCCGCACGACGTGGACTGGGACGGCGATGGCAGCGCGGATTACTTCGATGAGTGGATCGAGCTGTACAACGGGGGCGATGAGGCGGTTGGCCTCGGAGGCTGGAAGCTAGACGATGTGGCGGATGAGGGTTCCTCGCCCTATGTCATTCCTGAGGGCAGGGTGATCTCGGCCCACGGGTACGCTCTCTTCTTCCATCGGGAAACGGGGCTGGTGCTGAGCAACAACGGCGACACGGTGCGGTTGCTGTATCCCGATGGGAGCATGGTGGAGAGCTATGTCTACGGTAGTGCTTCCTACGACCAATCCTACAGCAAGGTGATGGACGGGGGTACCACCTGGACGGCTAGCTACCCTCCTTCGCCGGGTGGCCCAAATCGCCCCGCCACGGCGACGCCCAGTCCCACTTTGACCGTGACCGAGACACCGACTGCTACGCCCACGCCCAGTCTGACCTTGACCCCTTCGGCTACGCCCAGTCGTACGCCGACGGCCACGGTGACCGGTACACCGGTGCCGACGGCGACGGCCAGCGCCACTCCAACCGCTTCTCTCACTTCCACCGCGACCGACACGCCAGTAGCCACGGCGACTGCTACCCCCTGGCCAACTTCGATCCATCTCAACGAGTTCCTGCCTGCGCCGCACGACGTGGACTGGGATGGCAATGGCAGCGCTGACCGTTATGACGAGTGGATCGAACTGTATAACAGTGCGGATCGCGCAGTGGACATTGGGGGTTGGCAACTGGATGACGCCCCCGCTGGTGGTTCAACGCCCTATGTGATCCCTGCCGGGACGGTGATCTCGGCGCATGGCTACCTTCTTCTGTTCTGGCGTCAGACGAGGATCGTGCTGAATAACGACGGCGACGTCGTCCGGTTATTGTACCCCGGAGGCGATACGGCACAGGAGTACGTCTACGGGAGTGCGGCCTACGACCGCTCGTTCAGCAGGATGGTGGACGGGGGCAGCGTCTGGACAGACGGGTATCCTCCATCTCCGGGGAGTTCCAATTACCCGGCTACCGCCACACCTGTCACCCCGGCGACGGCTACCACGATCCCGTCCAGTACCCCTGGTCCCACGCAGACGACACTCCCTTCTGCTACTCCAATTCCGACCAAGATAGCAACCCCCTCGCCCACTGCTACGGCGGAGATAACTCCGGTTCCCACACCCAGACCGACAGCTCTTTCGGAGTCTGTTTTCCTCAACGAGTTTCTTCCCGAGCCGCGCTACGTGGACTGGGACGGCGACGGCCAGGCCAATTTCAATGATGAATGGATCGAGCTCTTCAACGCTGGCGCTGGGGCAGTGGATCTGGGGGGCTGGCAAGTGGACGACCTGGAAGGAGGAGGCACGGCTGCGTATAGTATCCCCGTCGGGACGACCATCGGGGCCGGTGGATTCCTCGTTTTCTTCAAGAAGGAGACTGGCATCGCGTTCAACAATGAGGGCGATTGGGTTCGCCTGGTGCGCTCCGACGGGGTCGTGGCGGACCAAATGCGCTACGAGCGAAGTCCTGGCTACGACTGCTCGTATAGCCGGACCACCGATGGGGCAGGAGAGTGGACTGCCGACTACCCCGTGACCATCGGTGCTCCCAATCGCCCGGGAACACCTTGGCATTACTGGTTTTTGCCTCTGGTGATGAAGTGAGAGTACGAGGGTAGGGCCTGGGCCATTGGGCCACGGATAGGAGGGGCGGACCGGTGGATCGTCGATCCCGTTTGACGTCGCCCTGCTGGGGTGGTATAATGTCGTGTGGTCAGGGCAGGAGCCGTCCGAGCAGTCGCCCAAGGTGGCGTTTGCATCGCCCTGGCTCCGCAGGGGCAACACAGCGGCACTTTGGTTTGCGCTGGTGCTGATGGGCGGCGTGCTTATACTGAGCCAGTCGCGCATGGGGTTGGTGGCCGGGGCGTTCGCGCTTTTCGTTTGGGTTGCTCTATCTGACCGCTGGGTGAAAATGTGGCAACGTTCGAGTGTCTAAAACGCATCGGAGGCACATATGCGTCAAGTTGTTTTGGAGATCCCCAGTGAGGTTTTGCTAGGGTTGAAGATGCCTTTGGACAAGGTGGGCGATGCCGTACGTATGGCCGCAGCGGTGAAGCTATTCGAGTTAGGACAGCTATCTTCCGGCGCAGCCGCGAGATTGGCCGGCGTGCTGCGCGTCGTCTTCCTCGCCCGTCTGGCTGAGTACGGTGTGGATACCTTCCTTGTGACGGAGGAGCAATTGACACGGGAGACCCGCCTTGCCTGATTTGATCTGCAACACAGCGCCCATCCAGTATCTACATCAGCCAGGTTTTATACAGATTGTCCGCACGTTGGGAGAACTTGCTTGAGCGGGCTGGCCTGTGCGAACTTCGCCAAGACCTCCGGGAGAGGTCAGGCGACTGGAGTCAGCCTTGTGAAAGGCGCAGCCGATTACCTGCTACAGGTCAAAGCGCTCATCGCCGTGAACCCCCAGGTGGTGCATTGGACGGTGATATGCGAAGAAGCGCAAGGGGATATGGGGCTATTTCGCTATCGGCTTGGGCTGCGTGACGGCGGATTGCTGAAGATGTTAGAATGTACTGTGGAGACGGACGGCAAGAGTTGTGGGAGGGAAGTAAAATGAGTTCGGTCACTCAAGAGTTTTTCGTGATTATCGAGCGGGATGAAGATGGGTACTACGTGGGAGAGGTGCCACAACTGCGGGCTTGTTACAGCCAGGGCAGGACTGTTGACGAGTTGATAGCGAACATTAAAGAAGTTATTGAGATCTGTCTGGAAGAAAGAGGCGGGGAACCTGTGCCGGAGATTATTGGCTTTCAGAAGGTGGTCGTTTGATGGCAAAGCTGCCCATATTGAAAGCCAACAAGCTCATACGTGCTTTGGAAAGGGAAGGCTTTCAAATCATCCGACCCGGTTGAGGCGCTGTGAAGCGTCGTGTGGAAACGAGCTTTCTGATGCGGGCGATAGGGAACAGCCGTTGTCAGGCATAAGGATGGGGTACAGGAGAAGAGGAATCGATGAACACCATAGTGAGCTCCGTGATGGAGCCTCTGATCAGGAGAAAGGTCTTTGCCACAGAGGAAGAGGCCGTTCGATCACTGCTACGAGAATTCATCCTGCGACAGATAAATGGTCTGCAGCGAGAACTGACTCGCTTTGAACGCAAATACGGAATGCGATTCGAGCAGTTCGTAGAGTACTTGCACGAGCGATCTGTTTTGCTGCAGGATGGCGAACTACCCCCTGAGCAAGGCCAGGTTCTGGGCCGGGCTGTCATGCAAGAGGAAGATGACTGGCTGGACTGGAAGGTTGCCCGAGAGATGCTGGAGAGCTGGCTAGGACTCCGCCAAGAGGTAATCGGGTGACCTCTTTGGCCTCCGTGCTAGGTGTATTGATGGCCATCTTGCAGGCGCATCCGCTGTGTAAGAGAGTAGCAGTGGTGGAGATCAAGCAATTCTCTGCTGACCAATTCTCTTTCAAAATCAGAGCGGTGCTGCTGAAGGAAGATGCCCAGCTCCAAGTCCGCATGTACTACAACCGAGGACACTTGGACTATGCCTACCAGCTTTTCAGCGACGCGCCTCTTGTGCGTTGGGATAACAAGGAGGAATTTCGCCACCTGGGGAGCTACCCTCATCATCACCACGATGCACAGGGTCGTGTGCTGCCGTCGCCTCTGACAGGAGAGCCGGTTCAAGACATTGCGATTGTGCTCCAAGAGGTGACGGCGTTCCTGGAGGGGTAGCACTTTCCAAGTTGATCGGATTGATGAGGGGTGACAGAATGCCAGACCACGAATTTCTGAAGGGCACAGAGGCGTTGGTGGGGAGGGCCTATTTTTCGACAGGCTCAGGACAGGCACTTTTTCAGTAGAGTCATATGAGCAATCGGCAGGTGTCATGGATTTGGTCTCAGTGTCGCCAGAAGAAAAGAAGCCCTGGCTTGAATGCCTTGTGCTGGATGCTAGCCCAGCGCCGCCTGTTCACGGCGGTGTGTGCCGCGCCAGTGCCGAAAACGGAAGTTATGATGGAACGGAGCCAAGAAAACACTGCCTTGCTTCGGGAGATGACGCGCCGTTTGGGTCGGCTCTCCCCTGATAGGCTGCGCGTGGCGGACGACTTCGTGGCCTACCTGGAGGAAAGAGAAGAAAGCGAGGCTACTGAGGAATTGCTGAGGCTGCCTGGTCTTGAAGCAGCGTTCCTTCGAGCAGCACAGCAGGTTGAGGCAGGGGAAGTCGTTCCTTTCGAGGACATCCGCCGGGATGTATGAACTACTGCTGGCCCACGACGCCGAAGGTTCTACTAGCGGGCGGAGCCGCCCTTTGTTCGTCGGCTACACCGTTGTTTCGAGCTCCTGCGCCAGAACCCTACGAGCATCCGAACATCAAACGGCTTAGAGGTCCCCTTGTTGGATACTTCCGCTATCGACTGGGTGATTGGCGTGTCGTCTAGGCGGTGAATGAAGAGAAGCGTGTCGTTACCGTATTGCTCATAGCACATCGGAGCAGGGTATATCGGTAGTCCCGTCCAGGAGAGATGCAGCAGACACCGTTACGGGTCAAGATCATGGAGCAAGACACCCGTACTCTGAGCCCAGGAGTGCCTCCGGCTGTGCTCGATCTCTTGCGCGGGTAAAGGGTCAGCCAGCGAAGGGGCGAGCGAACTGGACAGGGAACGGGCATTGCCGTATAATTCCGGGTGTGAATTGAACCTGGTGCGTTCGTTTGTGCGTTTGGAAAGGTGCAAAGATAAGTCAAGAGGTGAGAGAGTGAGCGTACAGTTGCATATCCCCGATTCTGTGGCCCGGGCTATCCGCTTGCCGGAAGAACGGATAGCACAGGAACTGCTGGAGGAACTGGCTATTGCCTTATATGCCCAGGGGATCTTGTCTTTTGGCAAGGCTAGAGAACTGGCCGGCATGGGGAAATTCGAATTTGGTCAATTATTGGGGAAGCGAGGCATCCCGCGGCACTATGGCCGGGAAGAACTTGAGGACGATCTGAAGTATGCCCGTGGTAAGTAATACCTCGCCAGTCTTGATCCTGGCGGTTGTCGGCCGGCTTTCCCTGCTTCGCCAGCAATTTGGAGAGATACGGATTCCCTCAGCGGTTCTCGAGGAACTGCGAGTTGGGGAAGATCTGCCTGGTTCTCAGAGCGTGCGAGAGGCGATGGAGAAAGGATGGCTTCGGGTTGAAGAGGTGAAGGATCTGACGTTCGTCCAGGTGCTCCAGCGTGATCTGGATAGTGGCGAAGCGGAAGCCATCGCGCTGGCCTTGCAGGTGAAGGCAGAATGGACACTATTAGATGAGCAAGAGGGGCGGAGAGTTGCCAAATCGCTGGGGTTTAAGGTAACAGGCGTATTGGGTATCCTGCGTCGGGCTTGGCATGAAGGTGAATTGCCATCGTTACAAAGGGAGATGGAAGAGTTACGTGAAAAGGCAGGGTTCCACATCGGAGCGGAGTTATTTGCTGACCTTGTGAGAGAAAGCAAGGGGTGAAAGCCCTTCAAGCAATCGGCAGGTGTCATGGATTCTGTTTCAGTGTCGCCAGAAGAAAAGAAGCACCAGCCTGAAGAGCCCGTGCTGGAGGCCAACCCAGCACCGCGTGTAGTGAGCGGAGCCGAACTGCCTCTTCACGGCGGTGGTTCCTTGGAGCACGCAGCTAGTACCACTGTCTGAGTAGAGTGCTATGCGGGTCTATCTTGACACCTGTGTGTACAATAGGCTCTTTGATGACCGGTCACGAGCGAGAGTGTGGCTCGAGGGATTGGCTCTACGGTGATCCTTCAGATGATCGAGTCGGGGGATATCACCCTGGTGAGTTCATTAGTGCTGGCCTACGAGAATAGTAGGAATCCCTTCCCGCATCGTAAGAAGTGGGTCAGCGATTGTCTGAATCTGGCAGGACACACCCAGCCAGCGGACGAGGAGATTCGGATGAGAGCTGAGGAGATGGAGCAGCAGGGGCTGAAAGCCATTGATGCCTTGCATTTGGCATGCGCAGAAGCAGCTCATGCTGACTATTTCATAACCTGTGATGATGAGGTGATTCGACGATATAGGGAAGAGCGTACAAAAGGAATTAATCCGGTCGACTTCGTTATGATCGCAACCAAGGGTCGCGACTAGGGAGTGAAGACAGATATGCAGATTGTTAGTGAACAGGACGTTCTTCGCGAAGCAGAAGATGTTCTGGTTAAACATCTTGGCCTCGCCAAGACGGCACGTGTCTGGGCAGCCTGGCGTCAGGGGGCTGGCGACTACCTGGAGATACGGGAACGTCTTTTCCAGGGAGAGACCGTCGAGACGCTTTGTGAGAAGGTCCAGGAGTACGAGAGCAAGAGTAGCGAGTGACATGAAATCTCGGTGCTGGCGGTCAGTCATGAACCGGCTCTTAACGCCGGTGGTCCGTTGGGTCACCGAACACGAACTCTGGTTCCTCCTGGTGGCCCTACCGCCGCTGTGGCTCCCGGGAGTCGTGCCCGCTCTGGTTCCACTATCCTTCGCATTGCTGGCAGCCCTGTTTCTATGTCGCTGGATCGTCAACCGACGCTAGATCGTCGGCCGACGCCCAGTCACTAGCACCCCCATGAATTGGCCCATCCTGGTGATCTTGCTGATGTTTCCGGATGGGTCCTGATGCTTCTTCCGGTGGGCCTTTAGGCCTCCCCACTCCCCAAGACGAGCTGGGTGGTATTCTGCCGCATCCTGCTGTGCATTGCCCTGTTCTACGGCCTGGTGGGCAACGCTAGCGCTGAGCATCAGATCGCACTGGTAATGGCGGTCTCGGTGCTGGGAGGCGTGGGGATCGCTCTGCTGGGGTTACTCACCTCGGACTGGCACACCAACAAGTTGCCCTTTCTGGCACCGGTCTACAGCCATCTGCCCCGCATCTCGCTGCCTGCCTTCCTGGCGGGCAGCTCCGACTCGCAGGCGGGCCTGTTTCACCCCAACATGATCGGCGGGGCGCTGGCACTCCTGATCCCGTTTGACGTCGCCCTGCTGGCGTGGTACAATTGCAGTTGGGTACGCTCAGGGCAAAGGCGCTCTGGACAGTCACCGGCGGTAGAGAAGAGCTGCCAAGGATTTCGCGAAGGGCCACGAGAAGAATTGGCGAGGGCTATGGAAGGAGCGAAGGGGATGCCTCTGCCAGGGAAGAGGATGCTTGTGCGATTGAAGTTGAATGTTGACCAGATTGCAGCGGCGATTGTGTTATTGGGGCCGAAAGAGAAAGTAATTCGTGGGAAGAATAGGGAGAGGTGGCACTGATAAGAAGATCTTCGTAAGAGTAGGAGGGAGACTATGCCGGCTGTTATTCCCCTGGAAGTGCCTGAGACGAAACTGGTTGAGGCTTTTCGTCGCCTGCCCCCCCAGCGACGTGCCGAACTGCTGGACAAGTTACGGGCTTTGCGTGAGCCAGAGTTGCGAACAGTGCCAGCCAGTAGACTGTACGCGCTGACGGGATTGGTTTCTTTGGGAGGTAATGCCCTGGTTGATACTGAGGCGATATACGATGGCGATAGTTGCCATTGACGCGAACGTTCTGGTGGGATTGCTGGATGAGCGCGACAAGTGGCACGGCACAGCCGTAGCCATTCGTGATGCCCTCGATGGGGTAGATTCTGAGCTGGTCTATTATGATTGTGTGCTCAACGAGGCGATCAGTGTGCTAGCGCGTCGCACTCGTGAACAGAGGCGGCCGGAGCAGCTTGATGCCTTGTTGGATCAACTGGCCAGGTTGATTCCAGCGAGCGACATCACCTGGGTTAGTGGAGAGATCCAGCGCCTCTACGACCAGGTGTTGGGACTGATTCGCAGTTCAGCCGGAGATCTCAATTTCCACGATGCGCTCATGGCGCTGATCTGCCGTGAACAGGATATCTCCGTTCTGGTGAGTTTTGACCAGGACTTTGATCAGATTGGTTGGCTGGCTCGCGTCGATAGCGCAACAGGGGTCGCAGAGGTATTGCGGCAACTGGCAGAAGAAGGAGATTAGTACTACAACCTTACTTGGTCGAAAGCGCCCGGTTTCCAGGGCGCCAACCGCCGATTCTGGCTCTGCAGCGGCGGCGTCGCCCCGCTCAAGTGGCTTCCACGGCTAAGAAACAGGGCCTTGGGAGCCATCATTGGCTAACTGAGGTTGTAGTACCAGGACTGCGCTGAAAAAAGGGGGAACTCACCGCAGAGCCCGCAGAGGTTCTACCAGGTTTTCTCAGCGTTCTCGGCGGCTAGGGAGTGCCTTTTCAGACGAGTCGTATAAGCAATCGGCAGGTGTCATGGATTCACTTTCTATTTCGCCGGAGGAAAAGAGAATCTCTCCCAGGTTCGCAGGCCTGCGAAAGCACATAGGTTGGGTCACCGAACACGAAACCTGGTTCCTCGGGGTGGCCCTCCCGCCGCTGTGGCTCCCGGGAGCCGTGCCCGCTCTGGTTCCCTTGTCCTTCGCCCTGCTGGCAGCCCTGGTTCTGTGTCGCTGGATCGTCAACCGACGCTGGATCGTCGGCCGACGCCCAGTCCCTAGCACACCCATGGATTGGCCCATCCTGGTGATCTTGCTGATGCTTCCCGTGGGTCTCTGGGCCTCGCCACTCCCCGAGATAAGCTGGGTGGTGTTCTGCCGCATCCTGCTGGGCATCGCCCTCTTCTACGGCCTCGTGGGCAACGTCCGCAGCGAGCGTCAGATCTCGCTGGTGATGGCGGTCTCGGTGCTAGGAGGCGTGGGGATCGCTCTGCTGGGGCTGCTGACCTCGAACTGGAGTACCGCCAACAAGCTGCCGTTTCTGGCAGGCGTTTACGCTTATCTACCCCGTATCTCTCTGCCTTCGTTGCCGGCAGCGCCGATCCGCAGGCAGGCCTGTTCCATCCCAACATGATCGGCGGGGCGCTGGCACTCCTGATCCCATTTGACGTCGCCCTGCTGGCGTGGTACAATTGTAGTTGGGTACGCTCAGGGGACGAACGCTCTGAGCGCTCACCAGGGGCGACGAGCTTTCGCGCGCTACATGTTCCACATTGAGCATTCGATCTCCTGACGTGTAACGTTCCAACGTTCAACGCGTAGTGGTGAATGGGTCGTACCTGCCCGGGAGAGCGGAGGAGCCGGAGACGGGAAGAACTGATAGACAGAATGATTGAGAAGAAGGGTAAGGAGATAGAGAATGAGCATGCTGGCCTTTCAACCTTTCGCTAATCTGTATCGCTCTCTCCCTATTCAAGCACAGAAGCGACTGCAGGAAACGGCTCGAGGATATGTCAAAGCGTTGGACCGGGCGATTGCCGAAGTCTTATCGCCGGTTGCGGGGCGATCAGGGGATCTCTTCCTGGTGGCTGATGAGATCATCCCCCTTTATGGTGTGGGGCCAACACCGGAGGAGGCAGCGGCGGATTATCGGTCGGTCGTGGTAGAGTATTATGAGAGCCTCCAGGAAGATGCTGGGGAATTGGCCGATGTGCTTCGCGAACAGTTGGAGGTATTGCGTCAAGTCTTTGCGCTTGCGGAGAGGATCGCGTAACCGTGCCCATAACTGCTCGCAAGATGGACAAGATTCTGGTAAACGTACTGGGTTTCGAGCGTCGGATGGGCAGGCATCAGATCTATGTCCTCAGAATTGGAGGAAAGCAGGTAGCCCGCACATTGATTTCCCACGGGACCACAGAGATCGGAGATGATTTACTGGGCCTGATGGCGCGACAGATGGGAATCAGGGTCTCCGCACTTAAGAGAATCATCGCGGGTGAGATGGGTCGAGAGGAATACTATCGTCTGCTAAGATAACCTGAAAACCCACCACGGAGACACAGAGATTCTTGATTTGTCCTGTCAATAAGCCGACATTCTACATGTCGTCCCTTCATCATTGAACAGTCTTGCACTGCACTTTGACGTTTTCTCTGTGCCCTCCGTGTAATGTGGTGAGATGACCTTTTTTCAGTGGGATCATATAATAAGCAATCGGCAGGTGTCATGGATTCCGTTTCAGTGTCGCCAGAAGACAAGAAGCACCAGCCTGAAGAGCATCTGCCTGAACAGGCGGTGCTGGAGACCGACCCAGCACCGCCTGTTCACGGCGGTGCGCAGCGGAGCGATGCGGTTTGCACCCAAGAGCGCACCGGCCTGAAGATCCGGTGCTGGATGCAAGCCCAGCACCGCGTGTAGTGAGCGGAGCCGAACTGCCCGTTCACGGCGGTGGGCAGCGGAATGATACGGGTTGCAGCCAGGGGGGCACGGGCCTGAAGAGCCGAAGGAGATAAGATGAGTGGAAGAGCCTCTTCAACGTTCCAGGTGGCGCTTGAGACCGCAGAGCAATTGGCACCGGAAGACCAGGAAATGCTGATCGATATCTTGCGGCGTCGCCTGATCGAGCGGCGACGTGCGGAGCTGGCCGAGGACATCTCTGCCGCGCGCGAGGCATACCGACGAGGAGATGTTCGCTGCGGAACGGTGGACGATCTGATAGCAGAGTTGGCAGAGTGAGAACGCTGGTCTGGAGCTCAGCCTTCGTGAGAGCTTTCAAGCGTGTGACCCGGCGTCGGCCAGTCTTGAGGGACAGGATCGAACGGACTCTGCGCCAGCTCACCGAAGATCCCTTTCATCCCTCGCTGCGGAGTCACAAGTTGAAGGGAGAGCTGGCAGGGGCCTGGGCTTGCAGCGTTGACTACGATGTTCGGATTCTCTTTGAGTTGGTTCAGAACCGTGCAACTGGGGAAGACGAGATTCTGCTGCTCACATTGGGTTCCCACAGCGAGGTATACTGATGGCTGGGCAGCATGTGGCCTCTCGTGATGTTGTACGGCTGATCCGCACTGGATCCGCTGGCAAGGCGTGCACCTATGCCATCGGATTCGCTCTCTAGGAATAGGCTCGTTGCGATTGCAGAGCGCACCGGCCTGAAGAGCCTGTGCTGGATACTAGCCCAGCACCACCGGTATACGGTGGTGGTCTGTCGTATCATAGCTTGATCAATCGGCAGGTGTCATGGATTCCGTTTCAGTGTCGCCAGAAGAAAAGAAGCACCAGCCTGAAGAGCATCTGCCTGAACAGGCGGTGCTGGAGACCAACCCAGCACCGCCTGTTCACGGCGGTGCGCAGCGGAGCGATGCGGTTTGCACCCAAGAGCGCACCGGCCTGA
>JAKLPW010000503.1 GCA_022013675.1 Anaerolineae bacterium
GTGATCAACAAGGGAAGAACCGAACAGATTGGCACTCCTGACGAGATCTACAGCCGCCCCGTCAACGTCTTTGTGGGTCGCCTTGTGGGCGACCCGCCGATGAACATCCTGGACGCCACACTTGAGGCAGGCACCCTGATCATCCACTCCAATGGCTCTTTCCAGATCCCAGTCCCGCTCAAAGACAGGGCCTTCCTGAGCGAGAATGCGAAAAGAGGGAAGGTCGGAGTAGGCATCCGGCCAAAGGACATCCGACTGGTTCCGGAGAGCGCTGAAACCATCCATGCCAGGGGGCAGGTCAAGGATATTGACACTCTGGGGCAGACTACCGTAGTCGCAGTGATGGTTGGCTCCACGGAGATGAAGGTCAAGATTTCTACGGAGCAAATGCCAGATCGAGGCGCTAACGTTGGCTTGGTTCTGGACAGCACCAGATTCCATTACTTCGATCCGGAGACCGATCTTCGGATTGGTTGACATCTCGTCCGATTGGGATGTGAGAGCCCGCAGGCTGGCTCTCCGCCAGGCGCTCTTGGTTGACCCGACTGTTCACTCTAAAGGAGGAGAAACGAGAAAATGGAAACACGAAAACTTGGGTACAGTGATCTGTGTTTGACGCCGATTGGACTGGGCACCTGGGCCATCGGCGGCGGCAACAACCCCTATGGCTGGGGGGCACAAGATGATGATGACTCCATCGCCGCCATTCGCCGCGCTCTCGACCTGGGCATCAACTGGATAGATACTGCCGCAGGCTATGGCCATGGCCACTCCGAGGAGATCGTGGGGCGAGCCATTAGCGGCCGGCGGGATGAAGTCACAATCGCAACCAAGTGCGGCATACTCTGGAAAGAGGATGGCAGCGATATCTATGGGCACCTTAATGCAGAGAGCATCCGCCGCGAGGTCGAGGACAGCTTGCGCCGTCTCAATGTAGATGTGATTGATCTCTACCAGATCCACTGGCCTCTACCGGACGAAGACATCGAAGAGGGATGGGGAACCATCGCCGACTTGATTCGGGAGGGCAAAGTGCGTTACGGCGGGGTCTCCAACTTCAGCGTAGGTCAGCTCAAGCGCGTGCACGCCATTCATCCCGTCACTTCACTGCAGCCTCCCTACAGCATGCTCGTGCCCGAGACTGAAGAGGAACTGCTACCATACTGTGCCGCCAACAACATTGGAGTGGTCGTGTACAGCCCGATGCAATCAGGCCTACTGACCGGCAAGTTCACGAGAGAGCGCGTTGCAAACTTCCCTGATGACGACTGGCGCAAGGGCAACCCTCACTTCCAGGAACCACAACTCAGCGCCAACCTGGCCCTGGTAGAAGGTCTGCGCCCTATTGCCGAGCGAAGTGGGCGACCGTTGCCACACTTGGCTATCGCCTGGGTGCTACGGCGTTCTGAAGTGACCTCGGCAATCGTTGGTGCGCGGCGCCCGTCCCAGATTGACGAGACTGTGGCAGCCGCGGAGTGGGCTCTTTCGGCAGAGGATATTGCTGAAATTGACGAGCTCTTGGTAAGGAGGGAAGAATAGATTTCTTCGTGGTGACTCATGGCAAGGACGGGGGAATGCGGCGGATGAGAGTATCAGTACTCGGCGACTTATTCATGACCAACGACCTGCTACGAACCGCTCTGGAAAGGGTGTTTCAGGGTAGCGGCATCTGCTTCGAATATGAGTTCCTCACGGACGGTTGGCCTGCGGAACCTGTTCAGCAAAACGAGGAGGTCATGGAGTTCGTTGGATCTGATGACGAAGTAGTCACCAGAGTTGTCGAGGCGGAGATCATCTTGACCCACACGGCTCCCATTACCAGGAAGGTGATTGACGCTGCCAAGCATCTCAGAGTGGTGGGAGCGGCCAGGGGTGGGCCTGTGAACATCAACACCCAGGCTTGCACAGAGCGAGGCATACCTGTGCTCTACGCTCCTGGCAGGAACTCTGGAGCGGTGGCCGAGTTTACCATCGGGTTGATCCTCGCAGTCACCCGCAACATCGTCCGATCTCACATTTCCCTCGTACAAGAGAAGCGTTGGAGGGGGGATCTCTACGTACACGAAAGCGTGGGGTTAGAGTTGGGGTCCGCCGTGGTGGGCATTGTCGGTTTCGGGGCCATCGGAAGCAAGGTAGCCCATTTGTGCAGATGCTTTGGTTCGAGAACACTGGTATATGACCCTTACGTGTCGCAGAGGGAGGTGAAAGAGCTAGGACACGAGGCAGTACAACTGGATGAGTTGCTTGAGAACTCAGACATCGTCACCCTCCACACTCGCCTGACTCCTGAGACGAAGGGGATGCTGGGCGAGCGTGAGTTTGCGTTGATGAAAGAATCGGCTTTTCTAATCAACACGGCCAGGGGGGAGTTGGTACAGCATGAACATCTCTATGCCGCCCTGGCGAAGAAGAGGATAGCTGGTGCAGGCCTTGACATCTTCGAGGCAGAGCCTCTGCCTGCCAACAGTCCCCTTTACCAACTTGACAACATGGTCGCAACGAGCCATCTCGCCGGAGCGTCCATCCAAGCTGCTGAGATTGGGGCGATGCGGATGGCTGATGAGATATTCAAATTCGTCAGTGGAACAGAGACGCCTGCATACTGCGCAAATCCGCAAGTCCTTGGGCACAGCTAGCCGTCCTGTAGCCTTGACGCTAGTCCCTGACCACAATACTCTCTCGACAGATAATTCTCAAAGTGAGGCAAACATGGATGAGCAAAACCGAAATCTAGGATTCACCAATACGTTGGCAGCAAAAGACGTAGCTGCAATGATCGACCATTCGCTCCTAAGGCCCGACATAACCCTCGACGAGTTGGTCGAGGGCTTTCGGATGGCTAAACGATATCAAGTAGCTACGTGTTGCGTACGGCCATATGATGTGAAGATCGCCAAGAGGGAACTGGCCGATTCCAATGTGCGTGTGAGTACTGTGATAGCCTTCCCGCATGGCTCAAGCACTACTGAAGCCAAGGTGTTTGAAGCTGTGAACGCGATGGATGCAGGTGTGGCCGACTTGGACATGGTATTGGCCATTGGGAAGTTGAGATCCAGAGACCACGACTACGTCAGGAATGACATCAGGGCCGTCGTGGATGCGGCGCACGCCAGATCAGCCATCGTCAAGGTCATCCTCGAGTGCTGCTACCTGACCGATGACGAGATTGCCGAGGCCTGCCGGGTATGCGAGAAGGCTGGCGCGGATTACGTCAAGACTTCAACGGGGTATTCACATGGAGGCGCAACGCTAGAGGACGTAGCGCTCATGCGCAGTATCTGTAGTTCCAAAGTTTCAGTCAAAGCCGCAGGGGGCATCAGGACTCTAGACGCAACGCTTCGACTCAGGACGGCCGGTGCGAAAATGATTGGGACCAGATCAACAAAGGCGATCATGGAAGATGCGTTCAAGCGGGAGAAGGAGGGGGCGCTCAAGGAAATCGCACTCTAGATCCTGCCGCCTGACGGCGAGCGCCGGGCTATCCTACAAGCTGAAGTAGTTCAATTCGGGGAAGGTGTACTGTGACTCTAATGAATGCAGCTCTCTTCTATGGGCCAGGAGACGTGAGGTTTGAGAGGATTGAAATCCCAAGACCAGGCCCTGGCGAAGTTCTTGTCAAGGTAGAGGCAGCCTTGACCTGCGGTACTGACATCAAGACCTATCAAAGAGGCCATCCGGCCATGATCAAGCGTGTCCCAACAACTTTCGGACACGAGTTTAGTGGGGACATTGCGGAGGTGGGAGAAGGGGTAGCCAAGTTCAGACCTGGCATGCGGGTGGTTGCCTGCAATGCAGCTCCCTGTCAAGAGTGCTTCTACTGCAAGACCAACCATCAGAACCTCTGCGAGAACCTCGTGATCCTGAACGGAGCCTACGCCGAGTATGTCGTAGTCCCAGAACCCCTCGTCAAGTATAACCTGCTAGAGATCCCTGATCACATGTCCTATCAAGAAGCCGCCTTGGCCGAACCGCTAGGAACTGCCATTCACGCGATGGACGAGACAGACATAGAACAGGGAAACACCGTAGTGGTCATCGGATCCGGACCCCTGGGTTTGATGCACTGTAGGCTTGCTCATCTGAAAGGCGCGCGCGTCATTCTCTTGGGGAAGGGTGAGGAAAGACTCGAGATAGCAAAGAAGTTTGGGGTCAATGAGGTGATTGATATCACGCAAGTGGAAGACAGAGTCAAAGCAGCCAGAGAGTTGACCGATATGCAAAGAGGGGCCGACGTCGTCGTCGAGGCTGTGGGAAAACCAGAGGCCTGGGAAGAAGCTATCCGAATCGCTGGGAAGGGCGCCACGGTGACTCTATTTGGAGGCTGTAAGAGCGGTACCACCATCACGCTAGATACGGTTCTTCTTCACTATTCAGAATTGAAGCTAGTAGGCGTCTTTCACCAGACTCCCAATCATTTCAGACGATCCCTGAAAATGCTTGCCTCGCGCCTGGTAGATGGCCGGGAGTTCGTGAAGGAAACCCTTCCTCTGTCCCAACTCCTGGAAGCCTTCAGGAAAGTCAAGGCTTTGGAAGGAATCAAGTATGCCATAGATCCCACAGTGATGTAGACCAGCATACTGCAAGGACCGTGAGAGGATGACAATCCCCTGATGGCCATCATCAACCGAGTGCGCAACATCCTTCATAGATACGGAAGACCAATGTCAGAAAGGGAAGGGCAAAAGTGGCGAAGAAACGGGAACGCATGACATCACAAGAACGCATCTTGGCACTATATAAGGGTCAGCCAGTGGACCGGGTGCCCTTCATTCATCGCGGGTATAGCTTCTGTGCCAAGAATGTCGGCTATCCAATTGCCGACATATATGAAACCCCCGAGAAGAGCTTCGAAGCTCAGGTGTGGACCTCAGAGATGTACGGCTCTGACGGAACTCCCTGGTACACCTTCGTATCTTATGGGGCCTGGGAGTTTGGAGGGGA
>JAKLPW010000504.1 GCA_022013675.1 Anaerolineae bacterium
CTTCCCGAGGCGATCTTTTTGCTGTGCGACCGCCTGGTCATCTATGATCACGTCAAGCACCGCTTGCTGGTAGTGGCTCACGCTCGTTCCTACGAAACAAGCGCCGCATCTCGTGGCGAAGCGGAAGCGGCTCTGGATGAGATGACGGCGCGTCTGAGGCGACCATTGCCCACTCACTCTGCATTCTCTACCAGCAAGCCCCGTGATGAAACGCAGCATTTTGACTCCAGCTTTCCAAGGGAGCAGTTTGAAGCCTCAGTACATAAGGCCAAAGAGCACATCTCGAGCGGTGACATCTTCCAGGTGGTCATCTCACGACGGATGCATCGTCGTACTCAAGCTCAACCCTTTGACATCTATCGCACCCTGCGGCGCGTCAATCCCTCTCCATACATGTTCTACCTTGAGCTGCCCGATGGTCTGCGCCTGATCGGCTCCTCGCCTGAGGTGCTGATTCGCGTGGACGGGGGGGTTGTCGAGAGCCGTCCCCTTGCCGGCACGCGGCCACGAGGCGCTACCCATGCCGAGGATACGGCCCTGGCAGAAGAGCTGCTGGCCGACCCCAAAGAACGGGCTGAACATGTGATGCTTGTCGATCTGGCCCGCAACGATCTTGGTCGTGTGTGTCGCTTCGGGACGGTCACTACACCCACACTGATGGAGATTGAGAGATATTCGCACGTGATGCACATCGTTTCCGAAGTGTGTGGAGAGTTGCGTCCTGATCTGGACGCTTTTGACGTCTTACGCGCGCGCTTTCCCGCCGGGACAGTCTCTGGTGCTCCCAAGGTGCGCGCCATGGAAATCATCGAGGAACTGGAGCCGGAGCGCAGAGGACCCTACGCTGGCGCAGTGGGGTATTTCGGGTTCTCGGGCAACATGGATACGTGTATCGCCATCCGCACCATCGTCATGCAGGGCAATCGCGTGTACCTGCAGGCTGGCGCCGGGATAGTAGCTGACTCTGACCCCGGCCGGGAGTACGATGAGACGGGCGCCAAGCTTCGTGCGCTATCAGAGGCGCTCCTCTTGGCTGAGAGGGCCCAATCATGAGAAAAGGAGATTTGTCATGATCGTCGTCATCGACAACTATGACTCGTTCACTTACAATCTGGTGCAGCATCTGGGCGAGCTCGGGGCGGAGCTCAAGGTGTTCCGCAACGATCGCGTGACTGTCGAGGAGTTGGCCCACACGGGGCCATCGCATATCGTTATCTCACCTGGTCCCGGGACTCCGCAGAAGGACGCAGGTGTGTCGAACGAAGTGATTCGCTACTTTCATGGAGAGACACCGATCTTAGGCGTCTGCCTGGGCCATCAGTGCATTGCGCACGCCTTCGGTGGGGAGGTAGGCGCTGCGCCGCGCCTGATGCATGGCAAGGTATCGCGGATAATCCATCAGGGCGGACGGCTGTTTGGTGGCATACCCACGTCGTTCGAGGCCACAAGGTATCACTCACTCATCGTCAGAGAACCGTTGCCAGCAGAGCTGCAAGTTATCGCGCGCACAGCCGAGGGCGAGGTCATGGCGTTGCGCCATTGCGAGGCACCGACGTACGGCGTGCAATTCCACCCGGAATCGATTCTGACGCCCCACGGCAAACGTCTGCTGAGGAATTTCCTGGAGATGACGAGTGCTGATTCCATCGAGGAGGAGACTCAAGAACCGAAAGAGTGCTCCATTGATCTGCCCACTGCCATTGAGCGGACATTGCTGTGTGAACATCTCTCAGCAGCCGAAGCAGAAGCTGTGATGATGCGGATCATGGCAGGCGAGGCTACTCCGGCCCAGATCGGTGCCTACCTAGCAGGACTTCGCGCCAAAGGCGAGACCGTTCCCGAAATCACAGGCTTTGCGCGAGCAATGCGCCAACATGTAACAGCCGTACGTCCGAGCCGCCAGCCGCTGATTGACACTTGCGGCACGGGCGGGGATGGGGCCAACACCTTTAACATTTCAACAACGGCGGCTCTGGTCGTAGCCGGGGCGGGGGTGGCGGTCGCCAAGCACGGCAATCGTTCGGTCTCTAGCCGCTGTGGTAGCGCAGACGTGCTGCAGGCCCTGGGTGTCAGGCTAGACCTAAGCCCCGGGGACGTGGCCCGTTGTATCGACGAAGTTGGTTTTGGCTTCCTCTACGCGCCCATGCTACACCCCGCCATGAAACACGCCATCGGACCAAGGCGCGAGATGGGGGTACGTACCGTGTTCAACATATTGGGACCGCTCACCAATCCTGCCGGCGCTTCAGCCCAGATCGTCGGGGTGTTTGTTCGCAGCTTGATTGAGCCTCTGGCCCATGTGCTAGGCGAGCTGGGAACCGAAATGGCCTACGTCGTCAACAGTACCGACGGCCTCGACGAGCTGTCAGTTTCTGCTCCCAGCCATGTGGCCTGCCTGCGGAATGGACATGTCTCTTGTTTTGAGATCGACCCAGAGGAGTACGGGTTCGAGTGTGCAACGCGGGACGCAATTCGTGGCGGCGACGCTACGGAAAATGCGCAGATTACCCTCGATGTCCTGGCCGGTGCGCGAGGCCCGCAGCGCGACGTGGTGTTGCTCAACGCTGGAGCTGCTCTCGTAGTGGCTACGGTGGTCGGGGACCTCCACGAGGGCATCGCAATGGCCAAGGAAGCCATTGACAATGGGCGCGCCGGGCAAGTGTTGGAGAAGCTCATCGCTTTCACGGGGGGGGCAGCGTGATCCTGGACCAGATC
>JAKLPW010000505.1 GCA_022013675.1 Anaerolineae bacterium
ATGACTTCTTTGACCGGTGGTAGATGCAAGTTTCAAGTCCGCACATATCACCACTCCCCATGAGGAATCCGAGCACCCCTGCAAGCAGCAACCTGCCCCGTTGCCCCTCACCTCCATCTCCCTCGTAGAGACGAGCCGCCGCCGACACACTTGCAGAAGGCCATAAGGCATGGTAAAATGCCATCGTCGGAAGGGGGAGAATAGAACCCGATACAGAGAATCTCTGGAAAACTCAGCGACGAGGGAACTGGCAATGACCTGGGAACAGATCCAGCGAGTAGATACCGACAACGTTTGTCCGACCACGCGACGCCTGTACACTCGTGCCAGTCTAATAGCTTTCGTCGGCAATCTTGTATTGCTGATAGCGAAGGGCATTGCCGCCCGAGTGAGCGGCAGCAGCGCGGTGTATGCCGATGCAGCCAACTCAGCATCGGACTTGATATACAGCCTCGTCATGGGTCTCGGGCTCTGGCTGTCATTGCGTCCTCCCGACACCACCCATCCCCACGGCCACCGACGTATCGAATCGCTGGTCAGTTTGGTTATCGGTATAGCAATGGCGCTGGCAGGTGTCGAAGCCGCGAGGACTGGATTCCGCACATGGCAGCAGGGAGAGCATCCCACGGTCACGATCTGGCCCATCATCACTCTTCTGGGTGCAGCACTGGTCAAGGGCTGGATGTACCTGGCCCTGCGAAGCATAGGTCGCAAGACAAGCAGTCCAGCTCTCCTGGCCTCAGCGCGCGACAATCTCAGCGACACAGTCTCATCAGCCGCAGCATTGGTGGGCCTCTTGGGCAGCCTCGCCGTCCGGGTACTTGATCCCCTGGCGGCTTTCCTGGTGACGGCTTGGATCTTTCGCGGCGCCTGGCAGGTTCTCAGCGAGGGCATGAACCAACTGATCGGCGGCGGAGCCTCACCGGAGATCCATCGAGCTGTCGTCCAGGCGGCGCTGGCAGTGCCGGGTGTGCTGGATACCGATCGGGTGGTCATCGAGCACAGCGGCCCTCGGGTATATGTGGATATCCACATCCAAATGCGGAATCAGTCCACCCTCGAAGAGGTACACCGCGCCAGCCATGCGGTCCGCGAGGCCGTGCAGGAACTGCCTGAGGTTGACCACGTGTTCGTCCACGTTGAGCCCTGGGAACCCAAGGACGAAGAAGACCCCCAGGAGTCAACAGCCACCCATGAGTGACGGTACCATTTGAAGACGCAATGGACCTTCCGCAAAACTCTGTGAGCCTTAGTTCCGAAGTCTTCGTCGCGTCCGTACCATAGCCCCTTCTGGGCGTCTTTCGCCGACCTTGCGCCATATGCCAAGCGATGCTATCATATCCCAGAAGAACAGACCGACGCCTCTAGACGCCCTTTGGCATGGATGGTCCGGAAGGAGAACACCCCGATGCCCAAAACGAACCTCCACCTCAACATCAGACCCTTCGAACCTCCTGACGAAGCGGCAGTCATAGACCTATGGCATCGCTGCGGGCTGGTGGTTCCCTGGAACGACCCCAAGACGGACATCGCCCTGAAGCTAGACTTCCAGCCGGAGCTTCTACTCATCGGCACCGTGAACGACAGCGTCGTCGCCACCGTCATGGCCGGCTACGAAGGCCACCGGGGCTGGATCAACTACCTGGCCGTCTCGCCCGATTACCAGCGCCAGGGAATCGGGCGCCGCATGATGGAAGAAGTCGAGGCCAGACTCCGCGAGATCGGCTGCCCCAAGATCAATCTCCAGGTACGTACGTCCAACAAGTCCGTCATCGCCTTCTACAAGCACCTGGGTTTCTCCGACGATCACGTGATTGGGCTAGGCAAACACCTGTGACGCTGAGTTCATCCGGCATAGGGGCGGGTTTCATTCCCTCCAGCACCAACCCTACAACCCCAAGGCCACAACCGTCAGGAACCGTTAGGGCAATATAGAGCCTAAGCCTGCCCCCATAATCCTTGCATCCCAGTGCCTGATGGCACTTCTCATCTTCAGCCGAGGATTCCCAATCCCTGGCTAGCCCCGCCATCCCAGTTTGCGCACACTCCAAAGCCGTGCTATAATACCAGAACAAATGGTCTAATCTCCCATCTGCCCACCAGCAAAGAGAGCCTTACCGGAAAGGCCCACCACCCTCCATGTATCCCGACAAGATCACCATTCGAGGAGCCAAAGAGCACAACCTGAAGAACATCAACGTCACCATCCCACGCTTCAAGCTCGTGGTCATCACCGGCGTCCCTGGTAGCGGGAAGTCGTCGCTGGCATTCGACACCCTCTACGCCGAGGGACAGCGCCGCTACGTCGAGTCCCTCTCGGCCTACGCCCGGCAGTTCATCGGCCAGATGGACAAGCCCAAAGTAGACTTCATTGGCGGGCTCAGTCCGGCCATCGCCATTGAGCAGAAGGCCGTGAGCAAGAACCCCCGCTCGACGGTAGCCACGGTCACGGAGATCTACGATTATCTGCGCGTGCTCTACGCCCGCATCGGCACCGCTCACTGCCCCCAGTGCGGCCGCGAGGTCCACGCCCAGTCAGCGCAGGAGATCGTGGATCAGGTGCGCTCCCTCCCGAGTGGCACCCGTTTTCAGGTGCTGGCCCCGCTGGCTCGTAACCGCAAGGGCGCTTTTCAGGATACCTTCGAGCAAGCCCGTGCCGACGGGTTCGCCCGCGTCCGCGTGGACGGCAAGGTACGCGATCTCGACAATGAGATCAAGCTGGACAAGAAGAAAAAACACAACATCGAGCTAGTGGTAGATCGTCTGGTAATCCCCATGGGGGAAGATGCCCCGCCCGACGCCTTCATCACCCGCCTGACCGATTCTGTCGAAACGGCCTTGCGCCTGGGCGACGGGATGGTCATCATTGATCGGGGCAACGGCGACGAATGGCTCCTCTCCACGGAGAACGCCTGCCCGACGTGCGGTTTGAGCTTCCCGGAACTGACGCCCTCCATGTTCAGCTTCAATTCTCCTCTGGGTATGTGCCCCACCTGCAACGGCCTGGGCACCAAGATCGAGTTCGATCCCGAGCGCTTCGTCGATCCGGATAGCTCGCTGCACGATGGCGGGTTGCGCCCGTGGGGTGAGCTACGCAAGAAGAAGTCGAGTCATCATTACAACGTCGCTCGTCAGATCGTAGAAACGTGCGGCCAGGATCTGGACACGCCCTGGGGAGACCTGTCCGAGGAATGCCGTCACGCCTTCCTGCTGGGCGGCATCACCGTGAAGTGGCACTCCAGCAGCGACCAGGGGAAGTGGCAGGGCGAGTGGCAATTCGAGGGCGTCTTCAACTCCATCCGCCGCCGCTACCACCAGACCAAGTCCGATTACATGCGCCGCTGGTACACCACCTTCATGAGCCAGCAAACCTGCCCGGACTGCCACGGCCAGCGCCTGCGCCCTGAAAGCGCCGCCGTAACCGTCGCAGGCGCACCCATCAACCAACTGGCAGCCATGAGCATCGGCGAAGCCATCGACTGGGTGCAAAAACTATCGCAGAAAGACACCCACACTCCCACACCCCCACACTCCACCTCTCCCTCTCCCCCACACTCCCATACCGCTGTACTCACCGCCGAGCAAATGGAGATCGCCGAAGAGGTGCTCAAGGAAATCGAGGGCCGTCTCCAATTCCTGACGAACGTCGGCCTCCACTACCTGACCCTTGATCGCTCTGCTCGCACGCTCTCCGGCGGCGAGGGACAGCGTATCCGCCTGGCCAGCCAGATTGGCTGCGGGCTGGTGGGCGTGCTCTACATCCTGGACGAGCCCAGCATCGGCCTGC
>JAKLPW010000506.1 GCA_022013675.1 Anaerolineae bacterium
CCGCAAACAGTCCCAGCAATGTCCCGATACCACCGGAAAGAATGACACCCAGTACCCCCACCGCCAACGAAGCCCGCGCGCCAAGCATGAGACGTCCCAGCAGATCACGCCCAAGCTCGTCGGTACCAGCGATGTGTGGAAATCCACCCGCAGCGGGACCACGCAGTGTTGGCCGCTGAAGGCGTGCATACAGATTCTGTTCCCAAGGATCGTAAGGACCCAGGCGTTCAGCACCTATCGCACCGAGGGCCATCATGATAAGAACCACCACACTTAGCAAGGCAATCCGATCGTCCAGCAACATACGCACCAGTACCCAGCGGGTAGTGCCAATGGTCTCCGTGTTCAATCCAGTGGCAACCTCGCGGGATTCCGCAGCCCGTTCTCTTGCGGTGAGCAAGTTCACGCAATTTCCTCGCCTTCAGCTGTCCTGATACCTTCAGTCGAAACGCACGCGGGGATCGACTGCCGCATACAGGATATCTACCAGGAGGTTTAGAAGCACGGTCATAGTGGCCACAACCACGACCGCGCCCTGCAACAAGGGCAGGTCCCGGTTCCGGATAGCATCAACCGTCAGGAGGCCGAGACTAGGCCATGCAAAGATGGATTCGATAATGGTTGAACCGTTCAGCAGACCAGCCAGTGCCCCTGATGCTAAAGTGATAACGGGAATGGCAGCGTTCTTCAGAGCATGAGAGTAGACAACCCTCCATTCCCCCAGACCCTTGGCCCGTGCCACGAGCACATAGGGCCGGCTCATTATGTCATGCAAGCTGGTGCGCGTTATCTGCGCAATGTGGCCGACGGGCCGCCACATCAGTGCGAGGATGGGTAGGATCAGGTACTTGGGAGCGCCATATCCAGAGGTTGGGAGCAACCTGAGCTGCACGGCCACAACCAGAATGAGCATGAGAGCCAACCAGAAAGGGGGTACACAGACTCCTGCGAGCGAGAAGATCGTCGCCACGCGATCCAATGGAGAACTCGGTTTCAGTGCGGTGATGGTGCCCAGTGGGATCGCTACGATGACCACCATGACAGTGGTCACAAAGGCCAACAGAAGAGTCGCTGGCAATCGATCGAGAACCAGGTCGAACACTGGTACTCTCTGCCAGATGGATACTCCGAAGTCCCCGATGATCGCTCTGCCGAAGAAGCGTCCGAACTGCACGAGAATTGGGTCATCATACCCCATAGCTGCGCGCATTTCCAGATACAACTCCTCCGGCGCGTCCTCGGGAATCATTAGTTGTGCCGGATCGCCCAGCGCATGCGTGACGAAAAAGACCACGACGAGCAATCCAGCTATCACCAACAGCGACTGCAGTAACCGTTGTATTAGGTATTTGGTCAAGAATGCCTCCGCAGGTACGTCTGTCTTCGGTGATTCATTGTCAACACATTGGCTACTGTGCAACCCATGGTCAGTCTTGACCGGATCCGACACCAGCCTGGAACCGAAAAGAGAAACCGTAGCCTTCGAGTTCTCTCTTGGTCTCGTGATATAGCTCGAGGTACTCTGGTCGAGGCTGATCAGTGCTCATGTCGTAAAGCTGCTCGTAGGTGTACCCTGCCGGTGCATCCTTGAGCGTGGGCTCGTATCTGGACAACAGGTTCTTGACTATCTCGTTGGCCTGTTCGCGGCTCATTCCTGCTGCCGACTTGCAGACTTCTCCCATCCAGCGGGACTCCAAAGGGGTCCCGTAGTTGGGAGTGTTGCCAATCGTGAACTTGCGAGTCCCTCCCATTGCGTGCCCCCCATTCACAACTACCTCTATGAAGCCGGCGGCCGCTTCATAGAAGTACTGCCTGGTGCCAGGCCCAGCCGCCGGATGATCGCCATGGGACCCGTTCAGAATCAGATGGGTGTTCCGCCCCAGTGCTTGGAGAGCCAAGGATTCAGCCCAGAGCCCCTCCCTTGTTGCGCGGCTGCTAACCCGGATGGGTGTCACGGAGACTCCGGTTTCCTGTGCGCAGTGAACTGTCAGACCCTGCAAGGCCCCGGCCGCTGCGACAATTGCTGCGCCCTCGATCGAGCCGGAGAACCCTCCCAACGTTGCTCCCACACTCGATTTCACGGGTATACCACTGGCCAGACCGTAGGCTACCCGATCTAAGTCATCGTAGCTCGTCTTCATCTCTGACACACCGGCAGAACCCAGATGGTCGGTGGATCTCAGCCCCAACTCACGATCGTACATACTGATGGTGGCGACCGACGTTGGCGCATTGTTGACGATCATCATCCCTGGCCGGCCGGCCGCTGCCACCGCCCGCCGCATGATCTCGATGTGTTTGCGGTACGCGTAGATCTCAAGAGGCGTCCCAGCAATCACGTCGTGCTCCCCTTCGATCTTGTTCACCACTCCGCCCCAGATGCCGTCTATGCACCGGTCACATGCACAAGCGCGGTAGAAACGGAAGGCAAAGTCATCATCGCTCAGTAGGATGGTCTGGATGCCACCGTACACGATTGGCTCTTCGGTGCCCTCCACTTGCCGGTGCACGACAATATGCTGATCAGACCCGTCTCCCTTGGCAAGGCGATCTGGTGCCTGGGCGAGCGTTGCCTCCACTTCATCGCGGCTGAACCTGATCACCCGGCCCGTATCGAGGCAGTAGGTACCCACCTCGAGATAGAACTCGATAGCCGCCGCAAAGAGTCGGTCGGCCATTGCGTCGTCGGTCGGAATCGGGTTCTCTGCGTCATATCGGATGTCGAACTCGCGCTTCAAGCGATCTGTCGCGCGAAACACCGACATGTCAAAAACTTCTTCGTTAATGCGCTGGCCCCTCCGTGACCTCTCGATCACCTCCAAGAAAGGTACTCGTTCCATCGCAGTCTCCGCCTACTCCCTTCTGATCAACCTCAAAGGCTGTCAACGCATGCACGGGCCCGTCCTGTGTGCAGCACGGCCTCAGATGCTAGCGCCGAACGGAAAACGGGTTCCAAGTCCCATAGCAATGGCTCTGCGGTAGACCTCAGTCGCCATAGCTATGTCTTCACTACCCAATCCCAATGGGCTGAAGAAGATTCTCTCACTATCAGTTTCTCTGCCAGGCTTGTCCCCATTGATTATCTGCCCAATATTCGCATGGATCCGCGAATCGTCGATGCGGCCTGCTCGATACATGCGTGCGAGAAGAGGTGTGCCCCGATGCAGTACTTCCTTCCAGATGTCAACGACTACCTTGTCTGCTTGAACAACTACTGCCTCTTCTTCTTCCTGGTACGATCCCACGTGAGCAAAGAACACGCCTGGTTTGAGCCAACCAGCTCGCACGATCGGCTCGTCCGCCGTCGTCGCTGTTACGACAACATCTGCCCCTCGCACCGCCTGCTCCGGGCTCTCGGTAATGGTCACCGACAGGTCTGGCCACCGTTCACTGGACCGCTCTCTGAACGACTGAGCCGCTTCTCTCCGTACATCAAACACCCTCGCTTCGCCAATCCTCTGGAGTATCTGCAGAACAGCCTCAAGCTGCGTCCACGCCTGGGCACCGGCCCCGATGAGCGCGAGGCTCTGGGAATTTGGCCGGGCTAGATAGCGTGCGCCCACCCCGGTAACTGCACCGGTTCTGAGGGCACTAATCCTGGTTCCCTCCATTATGCACATAGGAAGCCCCTTCTCCGCGTCATTCAGAATGATTAGGGCATTGGCCCTGGGAATTCCATAGCGAACCGGGTTATTGGGGAAACCTGCGATCCACTTAATACCGCACATTTGTGTGTCTCCGCCCACATACGCTGGCATCGCATTGATGCGCCCGTGCCGCCTTTCATCCATGTCGAGAATGACTTTCGGGGGAAGGATCACCTGATTGCGTTCGTGCAGCGAGAGGACCTTCTCCACACATTCGATGGCAAGGCTCATGTTGGCACCCGCCCTGTCAACGTCGCGGGTGGAAAGGTACACTATCTCGTGTCTTGTCTCTTTCATCGTTTTCACTTAGTGAATGTCCAGTACGCGCTTCGCTACGGCGACTGCTTCCACCGCATCTTTTCCGTAGCCATCCGCCCCGATCTGATCCGCCCATTCTTGAGTCGCTGGTCCTCCTCCAACAAGCACCTTGAACCGGTCCCGTAGGCCC
>JAKLPW010000507.1 GCA_022013675.1 Anaerolineae bacterium
AACTGCCGGAAGGTGTGCTGCCCGATCTGGCGACATCAACGACTCGGCAAGCCGACGCGGAACCCATCCTGCGGGTTTCTGACCTGAAGACCTACTACGAACAGTCGCGAACCTCCGTGCTCAGCCTGTTGGGCCTTGGGAAGAGGAGATACATCAAGGCGGTGGACGACGTTAGCTTCGAGTTACCCAAGGGGCGTACGTTAGGTGTGGTTGGCGAATCAGGCTGCGGCAAGAGCACCCTGGCCAAGACCATCATTGGCCTGGAATCGCCCACCGACGGCAAGGTGGAGTTCCTGGGCTTTGATATCTCGGTGCCAGTGCAGAAGCGTGACTTCGAGCTGATCAAAGAACTGCAGATGGTCTTCCAGAACCCAGATTCCACCATGAATCCATCCTTCTCGGTGGGACATCAGATAGGGCGGCCGCTGAGGCGATTCAAGACGGTGCCTCGCAACCAGGTGAGGGACGAGGTGATCCGCCTGCTAGAGGCGGTAAGACTCAGCGCCGCGTATTATGATCGTCTGCCACGCCAGTTGAGCGGCGGCGAGAAGCAGCGTGTGGGCATCGCCAGGGCCTTTGCCGCCAGGCCGGCACTGGTACTGTGCGACGAGCCGGTCTCGTCGCTGGACGTGTCGGTGCAGGCCGCGGTGCTCAATCTGCTGCTGGAGATTCAGCGAGAGCAGGACACGACCTTGCTCTTCATTGCCCACGATTTGAGCGTCGTCCGTTTCTTCTCCGACTACGTGGCAGTTATGTATGTGGGGCAGATCTGCGAATATGGCCCCGCCGAAGCGATCTATGCTCCACCGTACCACCCTTACACCGAAGCGTTGCTCTCGGCAGTGCCAATCCCCGACCCCAGCGTTAGGCAGAAACACATCCGCCTGGGTGGCAGTGTGCCCAGCGCGCTCAATCCGCCCGAAGGATGCCGCTTTCATACCCGTTGCCCGAGCAAGATCGGTGAGATCTGTGAGACGGAGGCACCTCACGAGCAGGATGCCGGGAACGGGCACCGCATCTTTTGCCACATCCCGCTGGAAGAACTGCGCACCGTAGAAGCGGTCGTGACGATCAGGTGATGGGCACCGGACGAGAAAAAGCAGTCGCAAAGGACCTTGCTGGAGGGAGATTATGCTGGTCAAAGACTACATGACGAAACACCCATTGCTGGTTCCGCCGACGATGTCTATCGTCGAGGCCCAACGCTTCATGGGAGAGAACAGCGTCCGTCACCTGCCGGTCACTGAAAAGGGGAAGCGGCTGTTGGGTCTGGTAACCCGCCAGACGCTGCTGCTTCAGCCCGCGACGCTGAGCAGTCTGAATGTCTGGGAGATCACCCGATTCCTATCCAACCTGACCGTCGGCGACGTGATGGTCAAGAACGTCATCACCGCAGAAAAGGACTCGACGATAGAAGAAGCAGCTTGCATCATGGTGGAAAACAAGATAGGCTGTCTGCCTGTGCTGGAGGATGGTGTCGTAATAGGCATTATCACCGAGATTGATCTGTTGGCCCAGTTGATGGAGATGATGGCCACCCGGGTGCCCGGTGTGCGCGTTACGGTGCGCATGCCGAATCATATAGGGGAGCTGGCCAAGCTCGTCAGCGCGATCAGTGCTCAGGGATGGGGCATACTCGCCTGCGGTGGCGTCCTGTCTCCCAAGGACCCGACCAAATGGGTCGCGGTGGTCAAGATTCGGAATGTGTCCAAGGGGGAGATCGTCGCCGCTCTGGAGAAAGTCGAGGGTCAAGTAATCTTGGATGTGCGGGAGGCGTAGGCGGAGCGAGTCTCCGTGGAACGTTGGCTGCATTCCGCCATCCACTATGGCTTGCTGAGAGCGGTGGGCGGCTCTGACGCGCGGCGTGGCCACAGCCGAGGTCATTGCTGAGGATGGAGGAGAGAGTGTCGGAGAGGCTGCGAGAGATCCTGCGCACTCATGAACCACCGTCCCCTCCCTGAAGGAGCGGCCGAGCAAATCGCAGCCATCTTGCAGGAGACTGAGGAGTGGGCAAGAGGGGATTGGAATTCGATGGTAACGACCTCGTGGCCAGGTTTATCGCCGGCACGAAATGGGACGCATTGCCCGAGCCGGTGCAGCGCAAGGTCCGCATGTGTATGCTGGACGACCTGGGAGCCACGCTGGTGGGCACCCTGACCCCAATCAGCCGCATCACAGCCGGCTACGCCGTCGAGACTTGGTCAGGTGACGAGGCTACCATCCTGCTGCACGGCAGCAAAGCCTCGGCCATCGGTGCGGCCCTCGCCAACGGGTATGCAGCCAACGGCATTGACATTGACGATTGTGCCATGTACACCAAGGGACACCCTGGGGCACAGGTATTCCCCACCGCGCTGGCCGTTGCCGAGAAGCTGGACCTGGGCGGCCGGGAGATGCTAACGGCCATGGTCATCGGTTACGAGATAGCCCACCGCGCGGCCCGCTGCTGGCACGACCACCATCAGACTTATCAAGCTTGCGGCTCCTGGGGCTCGGTGGCCTGCGCTGCAGTGGCCTCGAATCTGCTGGGCCTGCCGCCGGAGCAGATCGAATGCGCTCTGGGCATCGCCGAGTACCACGCGCCCAACCTGCCTATGATGCGCGACATCGATCACCCCGCCATGGTCAAACACGGCATCGGCTGGGGAGCGATGACTGGAATCACCGCTGCCGAGATGGCAGCGCGCGGCTTCACCGGTGTTCCCAGTATCCTGGGTTTCGAGAAGTACCAGGATTGGGTGGCAGACATCGGCCAGCACTACATTATGGTGGACGGTGTGATCTGGAAGGAATATGCCTGTTGCGCCTGGGCACACCCGGCCTTGGATGCAACTGGGATGCTGGTTCGCAAACAGGCCATCAAAGTCGAAAACATCGCTCACATCCGGGTAGAAGGTCACCACGAGATGGTGCGTCTGGGTACAGAAATCCCCGCCACGACTGAGGAAGCCCAGTTCAATCTGGCCTGGCCTCTGGCAGCTTTGCTCGTGGATGGCGAGGTTGGTCCAGATCAAATGCTAGAGCACCGCTTCGACGCTCCAGAGATCCAGGGTGTAGTGGGCAAAATTGAACTCCTGGAATCGGAGGAGTTCAACCGACTGTATCGCCTGGCAGTCCAAGGGGACCCCCGGGGTAAATACGCCAGCGCGGTAACCATCATCCTGAAGGATGGCAGGCAATTCGGATCCGGCATGGCGGAGGGCAATATCAAGTATCCTCAGCCGGGCTGGGACGAGCAAAGGGTCGAGGAGAAGTTCCGCTGGATGACGAGA
>JAKLPW010000508.1 GCA_022013675.1 Anaerolineae bacterium
CCTCCGTAGGCCTTGCGGGTGATGACCGTGATTTTAGGTACGGTTGCCTCACAGTAGGCATAGATCAGTTTAGCCCCATTACGGATTATCCCTCCGTGTTCCTGGGAGACGCCTGGGAGAAATCCGGGCACATCCTCGAAAGTGATGATAGGGATATTGAAGCAGTCACAGAAGCGGATGAAGCGTGCTCCCTTGATGGAAGCATTGATGTCCAGTACTCCGGCCAGAGCTGCAGGCTGGTTGGCCACAATACCCACCGTGAGCCCATCCAATCGAGCGAAGCCCACGATGATGTTTGGGGCATAGTGCTTGTGGACCTCTAGTAGTTCGCCATTATCGACAATGCTCAGGATGACCTCTCTCATGTCATAAGGCTTGCTGGAGTCCTCAGGGACGAGAGTGTCAAGATGGGAGTCCATGCGCAAGGGATCATCGGTAGATGGAACGTTGGGAGGACCTCCCAAGTTGTTCTCCGGAATGAGGCTAAGGAGTCTGCGGACCTGGGTGAAACATTCCTTCTCATCCCGCGCAGCGAAGTGCGCTACCCCACTGATTCGATTATGGGTCATGGCCCCGCCTAGTTTTTCGGAAGTGACGTCTTCGTGGGTTACTGCCTTGATCACCTTAGGGCCGGTGATGAACATATGGCTGGTGTTCTCTACCATGAAGACGAAGTCCGTTAGAGCGGGGGAATAGACCGCACCACCAGCACAAGGACCAGCGATGATTGATATCTGTGGTATCACACCAGAAGCGAGAGTGTTGCGCAGAAAAATGCTGGCGTACCCTCCCAGGGCTGCCACCCCTTCCTGAATACGTGCCCCGCCGGAGTCATTGATGCCGATCACGGGAGCCCCGTTCTTGAGAGCCATATCCAGGATCTTGCAGATCTTGGCAGCGTGAGCTTCACCCAGAGAGCCTCCCATCACGGTGAAATCCTGGGCGTAGACGTAAACCAGGCGATGGTCAATAGTGCCGTAGCCTGTGACAACTCCGTCACCAAGAAACTTGCGGTCTTCTAGGCCGAAGGCCGTGGAGCGATGGGTGACAAAGGGGTCGATTTCCTGGAAAGTCCCCTCATCCAGAAGCAGGTCCAGCCGTTCGCGCGCGCTCAGTTTGCCTTTGGCGTGCTGGCGGTCAACGCGATTCTCTCCTCCTCCCAGGCTGGCCTGGTGTTTCCTCTTGCGTAGGTCCTCGATTTTGGAACTGCTCATTTGTCCTCCTGTAATGTTCTCTGTGCCTTCGTCAGCTATCTTTGTGCCAGAGTTCCAGCTCGATCCCTGCTTCCGCCAGCATGGAGCAGCCCAATTCGTCGGGGTATTCCTCGGCGCAGACCACTCTGACGATACCAGCGTTGATAATCATCTTGGCGCAGGTGACGCAGGGCTGGTGAGTGCAGAAGATCTGGCCTCCTTGGATTGGCACACCGTGCAAAGCGGCCTGGACGATGGCGTTCTGTTCGGCGTGCAGTCCTCGACAGATCTCCTGTCGTTGTCCAGAGGGAATGTCTAGCTTCTCTCGCAAGCAACCAATCTCATTGCAATGGGCCAAGCCCCGGGGAGCACCGTTGTACCCTGTGGAAAGGATGCGCTTGTCCTTGACGATGATTGCTCCCACGTAGCGTCGCAGGCAGGTGGAGCGAGTGGCAACGTGTTTGGCGATGTCAATGAAGTAGTCGTCCCAAGAAGGTCTCATGATTTCAGCACGTACTCCTCGAAGGCCGCGGCAGTGATGGGCATGGCTTCTTTGAAGATACCCAGGATAGCGTCGGCGTATTGGCGATGCTCCCACTGTGCGGATTTGTGATAGCGTTTCGATAGCCAGTTCATCAGTGACCAGGCGTTCACGGTCCAGATGAACTCGGTGTAGACGGAAGTGCCCAACACGCCTCTTGCCTGTTCGCGTCGCCAGCCTGCCTCCAAGAGACGCTGATAGAGGTCGAAAGAGCGTTCCATGTGCTTCTGGTAGGCATCCAGGTTTTCTCTCTCGGCAGGGACGTAGTACTCTCTCTTTGCGATACAATAGCGCAGAGAACGCTCGTTGAAAGTGCCGATGCGATGCCTTAACCATTGACGCGCGACGAAGATGGGACACTTGACGCTAAAGCGAAAGACGGCGTGCTCGAAGACGGTGTTGTGCTTCGGTTCGCTGCGTATCAAACGGCGAATCAGGCGCTCATCAGCATCCGAAGAACTGGACGTAGATTGATAGCAGATGCGTGCCCCGCGGATCACGGCCTCGTCGCCGCCCATCATCTCTTCCAGTTGTACCCAGCCCTTGTCCAGGACAGTATGCGGCTCGTTCAAAGATCGCACTCCTTCAAGGTAGGTTGATGCAGCGTTATTCTATTGGGCCTACCGCAGGATGGATGCGGCGATGACCAAGCGCTGAATTTCACTGGTCCCCTCGTATATCTCGGTGATCTTGGCATCACGGAAATGACGTTCCACGGCATACTCTTTCATGTAGCCGTAGCCACCATGTATTTGAACCGCCTTGTTGGTCACCCAGACGGCTGTCTCTGAGGCATAGAGCTTGGCCATGGCTGCCTCTTTGCTGTAGCGTGCTCCGGTGACTGCGGCCTCATCCTTGGCACGTGCCGCTCGATAGGTCAGCAGGCGAGCAGCGTCAATGCGCGTTGCCATGTCGGCCAGCATCCATTGAATAGCCTGGAACTTGGCAATGGGCTGGCCAAACTGCTCGCGAACCTTAGCATACTCCAGTGCCGCTTCGTAGGCCGCAGTTGCGATGCCCACGGCCTGGGCGGCGACGCCGACACGTCCGCCATCTAACATCGTCATGGCAATTCTGAAACCTCGCCCTTCAGAGCCCAGTCGATTGGCAATGGGTACGCGGCAATCCTGGAAGATAAGCTCGGATGTATCGCTTGCCCGGATACCCATCTTGTCTTCTTTCTTGCCTGTGCTGAAGCCCGGTGTGCCTTTCTCCACGAGGAGGGTACTGATGCCGCGGGCCCCCTTGCTCTTGTTGGTCATGGCGAAGAGGAGTACCAGATCAGCGAAGCCGCCGTTGGTGATGAAATGCTTGGAACCGTTGATAACATAGTGGTCGCCTTCCAGGATAGCGGTGGTCTTCTGGGCCGCGGCGTCGCATCCCGCGGATGGCTCGGTGAGAGCGAAGCAACCGATCATGTCACCCTTGGTCAGCTTGGGCAGGTACTTGCGCTTCTGTTCCTCCGTGCCAAATTTCTCGATCCCCCCGCATACGAGTGAGTTCTGTACGGCCATAATGCAGCCTGTGGAGGCACAGGCTTTGGAGATCTCCTCAATGGCCAGCACGTAGCTGACGCTGTCTAGCCCGCAGCCCCCGTATTCCTCGGAGACGACGAGGCCCAGGAAGCCGAGTTCGCCCATCTTCTTGATGTTGGCAAAGGGTACTTCTCCCTTTTCGTCCATCTCTGCAGCTACGGGGGCGACTTCCTTGGTGGCGAAGTCACTCGCCATCTTCCGGATCATCTCCTGCTCTTCGTTAAGCTTGAAGTCCATTGATAGATTCCTCCTCTAATGGTAATCGTAGAAACCTCGTTTTGTCTTGCGCCCCAGGTATCCCGCTGCTACCATCTTCCGCAGGAGAGGGCAGGGGCGGTACTTGTCGTCGCCCAGGCCTGCGTGCAGTACCTCCATGACCGACAGGCAGACGTCCAGGCCGATAAGATCAGCCAGAGTTAGCGGGCCCATGGGATGGTTCATGCCCAGTTTCATGATTGTGTCAATGGCCTCGGCTGTGGCAATGCCCTCCATCAGGCAGTAGACAGCCTCGTTAATCATAGGTATCAGGATGCGGTTGGAAACGAATCCAGGGGAGTCCTGCACCTCCACGGGTGTCTTGCCTATCTTCCGCGACAGCTCCATGACCGTTTCGCAGGTCTCATCGCTGGTAGCTATGCCCCGGATGACTTCGACGAGTTGCATCAAGGGTACCGGGTTCATGAAGTGCATGCCGACGACCTTGTCTGGCCTCCCGGTAGCAGCGGCCAGCTCGGTGATAGGGATGGAAGAGGTGTTGGAAGCCAGGATGGTCGCTGGAGCAACAATCCCGTCCAGGCGGGCGAAGACCCTGGTTTTGATGGTGGCGTCTTCGATGACGGCTTCCACAACCAACTGAGCTTCAGCAACGTCCTCCATCAACAGCGATGGGGTGATGCGGCTCAGGGTGGCTTTCTCCTCTTCCTCTGTGACACGGCCCTTGGAGAGGAGTCGGCTCAACGACTTGGTGATGGCGGCTACTCCTTTGTCCAAGAAGCTCTGTTCAACGTCAACCATAGTCACATCGTATCCGGCCTGGGCAAAGCTCTGAGCTATGCCATTGCCCATAGTGCCGGCTCCGATGACGGCAACCTTGCTTATCTCCATTGCTATCTCCTTTGGATGCTAGTCAAGCAAACGGATACGAGGACAACTCTGCGGCGGCTGTCACTCCATCTCTATCGACATTGCTACGGCCTCGCCGCCGCCGAGACAGAGGGTAGCCATGCCAGTCTTCAGTCCTCTGGCCTTCAGCGCATGGATGAGCGTGACAAGGACGCGCGCGCCGCTCGCACCGATAGGATGGCCCAGCGCGATAGCTCCGCCGTTCACGTTTACCTTGTCCCAATCAAAGCCCAGCACC
This sequence comes from Anaerolineae bacterium, assembly GCA_022013675.1. Lineage (GTDB taxonomy): Bacteria > Chloroflexota > Anaerolineae > JAKLPW01 > JAKLPW01 > JAKLPW01. Next base: position 4,630 of record JAKLPW010000508.1, read on the forward strand.
TTTCCATCGGCCAATGTCTGGGCCGCGAAGGCTTCGTTGACCTCTATGAGATCGAAATGTTCCAGCTCCAGGCCAGTGCGTTGCAGAAGGTTCCTGACAGCAAAGATGGGAGCCGTGAAGATCTCCCTCGGTTTCACGGCAGCCTGGTCGTAGCCGGTGATACGGGCCAAGGGAGCGATGCTGAGTTCATCAGCCTTTGCCCGACTCATGATGACTACTGCCGCAGCACCGTCTGTGATGCCTGGCGCATTGCCGGCAGTTATGCGTCCACCCTCTTCGAATGCCGGTCTGAGCCTGGCGAGTTTCTCCAGGCTGGTGTCCCGGCGAGGACACTCATCCTCCTTGAGAAAGAGAGGTGGCTTCTTGCGCTGTGGTACCTCTACCGGCACGATCTCTGAGGCGAAAGCCCCTGAGTCTGTGGCAGCGATGGCTTTGCGATGGCTGTTGAGGGCATACTCGTCCATAGCCTGGCGCGAGACGTCGTACTCTCGGGCGATCCACTCAGCAGCGCATCCCATGTGTTTGTCCTCAAAGGCACACCAGAGACCGTCGTGCACGGTTGCATCGAGAATGTCTCCGTGCCCCAGCCGGTAGCCGAAGCGGGCCTTGGGCAGTAGGTAAGGACCGTTATTCATGCTTTCCATACCGCCAGCAACGATGGTGTCGGCATCTCCGACCCCAATCATCGCTGCTCCCAGCATCACCGTCTTCAGGCCCGATCCGCAGATTTTGTTGATGGTCGTGGCTCCGACAGTTGGAGGAATGCCAGCTCCGATGGAAGCCTGGCGAGCTGGAGCCTGCCCCTGTCCGGCTAGCACCACATTGCCCATGAGCACTTCGTCTATAGTGGCGGGATCAATGCCAGCCCGGTCCAGTGCGGCCCGAATGGCGATGGCTCCCAGTGCTGGGGCGGGGAAAGTGACCAGGCTCCCCTGGAATCTACCGATGGGAGTTCGTGCAGCGCTGACGATCACGACGTCGTTGTCGTGTGCCATTCTTTCTCTCCTTTTCTGTAGGCTGTGCTTAGCTGGGTCGGTCATTCGGGTTCACTCGCAAGCGCTATTCTACCAGAAAAGAGAGAGTTTGGCTACTCTCTATCTCTGTGTGTCGAGTTTTTAATGTACGCGTAGTTCGCAGATCTTGCGGAAATGGTGGCCGTAGATCGCAAACTTAACGGCCTGTGGGAACAGCCTGGGGCGGCGGAAAAGCGTCCACGACAAGAGCTTCCAATAGTGGACTCGTTCCTTGCCTATGATGCCCAACTGGTAGATGGAACGAAAGAACGCCAGGACGTATTCAAAGTCCAGCGGGGTCTCGATCTTCGGCGGCTTGTACTCTCGCAGGAGGGTCTTGACGCGCTGGTAGTAATGCTGGGGTGAGTAGATGTATCGCAGTATGCTCTTGTATCCCTCGCGCAAGGTATCAAGGTTCATGTTAGGGATGATGTTCGTAGTACCGTCTACGTTGTCTCCCGACATTTGATCGAGCAGGCGACCCTCTCGCTTCAGACGTTCATAAAGCCTTGTTCCACGCGGAGCTTGAAGCAAACCAACCATCGCCGTCACAATCCCGCTCTTCTGGATAAAATCGATTTGCCGCTGGAAGATGGAGGGCGTGTCACTGTCAAAGCCGACGATGAAGCCTCCCTGCACTTCCAACCCGGCTCGCTGCATACATTTCACGTCTTCGACCAGGTCACGGTTCTTGTTCTGCTTCTTGTTGCATTCGGTCAGGCTGTCCTCGTCCGGCGTCTCGATCCCGACGAAGACCGTACCAAACCCCGCCTCGACCATCATCTGCATCAATTGCTCGTCGTCGGCCAGATTGATGGAGACTTGAGTGCTAAACGGTGTCTTCCCCTTGTCTTTCTGCCGTTCAATTAGTGCGGGCAACAGCTTGGTCTTGAGACACCTTTTGTTCCCAATGAGGTTGTCATCTACGAAGAAGACGGTCCCACGCCACCCCAGGTTATGGAGACTATCCAACTCGGCAATGATCTGCTCGGCGGTCTTGGTGCGGGGCCGGTGACCGAATAGCGCCGTCACGTTACAGAACTCGCAGTCGTACGGGCAGCCTCGGGAGAACTGGATGCTCATCGTGGCGTAGCGCTCGAGATCGGCCAGCTCCCATAAAGGAACCGGGGTCTTCTGGATATCAGCAAACTCGGATGTCGTGTAGACGCGCTTGGCGTGTCCCTGATCCAGATCTGCCAGAAAGGATGGAAGGGTCACCTCGGCTTCATTCAGCACGAAATGATCAACCTTCTCAAACTGTTCGTACTCACTCGTGAAGAGTGGTCCTCCGGCAATGACCTTGACGCCCGATTCCTTGCATCGGGTAATGATCTGTCGTGCTGACCCCCTCTGCACGATCATACCGCTGATGAGCGCATAGTCAGCCCACGCCAGGTGTTCTTCAGTGAGCTTTGTCACATTCACGTCGACCAGACGCTTTGTCCACTCTGGCGGCAGCAGCGCGGCAACTGTCAACAGGCCCAGTGGCGGCAGGGAGGCCTTCTTGCGTATGAACTTGAGTGCGTGCTTGAAACTCCAGAATGTATCCGGAACCTCAGGGTAGATCAGCAGAGCATTCATCGGATTTCCCTTTTCATGGTCTTGCCATAAGATGTCGAGAGAGACTTTTGCTGTCATCGCCAAATGCACTGAGGCCACTGATCGTTACTTCAAGAACAGGCCAGGCGGCACAGAGTGCCCTTCGCCACGTCCGCCGATCGCAGCAAGATCAGAAGAGTCGGCGAACTCGGCACTGCTACTTGGGTCACGACTGCTTCCGTTCCAGGGGCAGCATCTTTTGGCCAGCGGCCAGAACGACCGTCGCGAGCACCACTTTGATCAGATCGCCAACGAGGAAAGGATACAGTCCCAACGGTAGCACCCGCTCTACGCCGGTGAATCTTGCGAGCCAGGGAAGGCCGAGAAGATAGATGGCAGCGTTTCCGATCAACATCGCCAGTATGGCGGAATCCATCCGGCGACCCCAGCCGCGTTCGGCCAGCAGTCCTGCCACAAAGGCAGCCAAAGCGAAGCCCCAGAGATACCCACCTGTAGGACCCACAAGCCTGGCAATCCCCAAGGCACCGCCGGCAAAAACCGGTAGCCCCATCACTCCCTCGACCAAATAGAGCAACACACTCAGAGCACCCCGCCTGGCGCCCAACGACATCCCAACTACCAATACGGCCAGCGTTTGACCGGTGACCGGAACTGGGCTGAAGGGAAGGGGTACTGCAACTCGACTGGAGAGAGCGACGAAAAGACTGCCCCCTAAGACGAGCGCCAGATCATAGATCCGTGTGAAATCCTGCCGCTTTGCTGAAGGCCGCACACTATCATCGAATGTCATAAGAGCACCTCCTCATAGACTACTAACCCTGAGAGTCTGACTTGGTTGCGCGAGAGGCGGAAACATAAACAGAAAACGGCATAATCCGTTTTCTTCTTCGAAGACAGGTTGGGTGGGATCATATCCCGCACAAACTGAGTTTGACAGTCTGGGCAAATTGTGGTATGGTATCAGTAATAGAATACAGTCAAAGGCTGTGATCAGGAGTAGTAGCACTCCAGGCGGGGTTCAGAGAGTCGGGGGCAGGTGAGAGCCCGATACTTGCGCGGAGGGTGAATGGACCTGGGAGTCGTGCGCCGAAAGAATCGTCTACGATTTGAGTAGTCCGCACCGGGAACGCTACCGTTATATGAGCGCGGGATATCGGGCATCCATCCATGCTAGGCGATGAAGGCCCCGTATCCGCAGAGAGAGGTTGGCCGAATACAACTGCTACCATAACTACCCGTCTCTTGGACGGGTTTTCTTGTTATTCGACGCCTAATGTGGGTGGCAC
>JAKLPW010000509.1 GCA_022013675.1 Anaerolineae bacterium
CGCCTGAACTATCTCTACGCGCGTCATCCCATGGAGCCACTGGTTATGGAGCCAATCTCATCCGGACAGAGGGAATTCGTGCGTCAACTCACGTCGATCTCCTCGCATTACAGCGGGGACCAGCATGAGATTGACATCCTGGCGGAAGAGGGCCTGCGGCGGGTCTTGTCCTGGTGTTTGCGAGACTTTCCCAATCTGGACTTTGCATATTCGATTCCCGCCGATGTCACCCAAGCGCTGGTGATCAAGGCGGTCACTGGTGATGACTCAAGACTGGCCACTTACGCGGGCACCACTTTTCATTTGCGGAGCCGGTGGCCCCAGCAAACCGTTACCCTTCGCGATCGGTTACGGTGGCTGGTGCTGAATGAGGCGATCGGTGTTCTACAGTGGGACGATATCAAATTGTGGGTTAGAATGACAAAGGGGTAGTCGTATGCAGGAAACGCAAGTCTCGAAGAAGCGCCCTTCCTTCCTGGATAGGCCCGTGTCCGCGTTACTTAGGCTGGACTGGTGGACGCTGCTATATCTGGTGATAATTGCAGTAGCTGTGGGGACTCGGCTCTGGAACCTGGCACCCAGGGCTTACAGCCACGACGAGAGCATCCATGCCTGGGAATCATGGAAGTTGGTGACGGGTCAGCCGTACAGGCACAACCCCATCTATCATGGGCCGTTCCTGTATCACTTCACTGCTTTCATCTTTTTGCTTTTCGGCCACAGTGATTACACCGGGAGACTCTCGCCCGCTCTGCTCGGAATCGCGCTGGTAGTCCTGCCGATCTTCTTGCGCAAGTGGCTGGGGCGCAAGGGAACGCTGGTGGCGATGCTGTTGATGACCATTTCCCCGATCATGATGAATCGTTCGCGGTTCCTTCGCCATGACCTCCCTGTAGCGGTCTGGGCCTTCGTTCTGCTCATCGCTATCCTGAAATACCTTGATGAAAAGAAAGATCGCTATCTCTATCTGGCATCTGCGGGTTTATGTCTGGCCCTTGCTTCCAAGGAGGTAGCCTTTATCTACGTGGCTATCTTCGGGACCTTCCTGGCGTTTGTCTTCTATCGGCGCCTTTTTGAAAGAGAGGTTCTCAGGGAAGTGAAGACCTTGCTTTACGTGGCCCTGGCCGTCGGTGGAGCGGGCGCTATCTCCTGGGCGCTCCTCTCGGCTGTGGCGGGTACGACCTCTTCCCTGGTACTGGTTATCCCCGTGGGGCTGGCGCTGCTGCTGGCAGTTGCGGCAGGCTTTTGGCAATGGTGGACTCGGCGGGCAAAGGGGCTAGATATCCGCCAATTCCCTTCTTTCGACCTGATCATATTGATAGGCACGCTTATCATGCCGCTGGCCTCTCCCTTAGTGGTGAAACTTCTGGGGTGGGATCCGGTGGACTACTCTCAGAATGCTATCATGCGCTCGGGGGCGGTCTTCTTGGTGGTGCTATCGATATCGGTCGGCATTGGGCTATGGTGGAATTGGAGACGCTGGTTGATATGTGCTGGGATATTCTATGCCATCTTCATCCCCCTCTTCACCACAATGCTCACCAATGGCAATGGTTTCGCCACGGGTATGATGGGCAGTCTCGGTTATTGGCTGTCGCAGCAAGAGGTGTCGCGAGGTGGACAGCCCTGGTTCTATTACCTGATCCTCATGCCCATGTACGAATTCTTGCCCATCCTGTTCAGCCTGCTGGGCACTGTATACTTCCTGTTCCGTCGTCCGGCGCGAGAGCCTGAGGGCGAGATTGAAGAGAGTGCGACAACAGTTGAGAAGGAGGGCAGCGCCAGTCCCTCCATTCCTTTCGTGCCTCTCTTGATCTACTGGAACGTGGCTAGCCTCGTCCTCTACAGTTGGGCGGGCGAGAAGATGCCCTGGCTGGCCATGCACCTCACCATCCCCCTGGTTCTGCTGGCCGCCTGGTTCGTCGGAAAGTTGCTGGAGGCCGATTGGAGTACTCTGAAGGCCAAGGGAGGCATTTGGGTCATGCTTCTGCTCCCGCTGGCCCTCTTCGCCTTGGCGATGGCCGCGACTAGCAAGCCCTTCGGGGGGACGTCGCTGGATCAACTGAGTCAGACGATGCGTTGGCTGGGTTCTCTCGTCGTCTTGATTCTGGCCGTAGTGCCCCTCTATATTTTCGGTCGCCGTTTGGGGGGCGGGGACTTCCTGCTGGCAGGCACTCTTGCCCTTGGCCTGATTCTCTCGATCTTGACGGTGCGTTTCGCATGGATGGCAACCTTCAAGCATGGAGATCTTCCGGTAGAAATGATGGTCTATGCCCAAGGAGCGCCTGATTGCTCCCTGGTCATGCGCGAGATTGACGATCTGTCACGTCGGCTGGTGGGCGACAAGGAATTGAAAGTTGCCTATGATGAGGCCGTGAGCTGGCCCTTCGTCTGGTATCTGCGGGACTACAAGAACAGCCAATTCTTCGGCAAGCAACCGGGAGGTCCTCTCGACGCCGAAGTGGTACTGGTAGGGACCAGCAACGAACCGGGAGTGAAGCCGCATCTGGGCAATCGCTATGTGCGACGCGAGTATCGTCTTGTGTGGTGGCCCGATCAGGAATACATGAGTCTGACCCCAAAGAAGCTATGGGATCAACTGCGTGACCCCGTCGAGCGGAAGAAGATATGGAACATCCTCTTCTATCGCAAGTGGGAGAACCCCCTCACCCAGTGGCCTCATGTGAATCGGTTCGCCATGTATGTGCGGCGCGATGTCGCTGCAAAGCTCTGGGACTTTGGCCCCGAGATCGCTGTCACAGAATTGGAGCTGCCAGAGGATAAGTACGTGGACAAGTACACGCGGGTGAACAGCCTGCGCATCATGAGTGGGCTGGGTAGCGGCGCGGGGCAGCTAAATCGTCCCAAGGGCATCGCTCTTGATGAGAGTGGCAACGTCTACGTGGCGGACTCCAACAACCACCGCATCGCCGTATTCTCTGGCGATGGTAAATCCATCCGCCAGTGGGGCGGTCAGGGCAACCTGCAGGGGCAGTTCCAGGAGCCCTGGGATGTGGCTGTGGATTCTGTTGCCGGGCTGGTGTACGTGGCTGATACCTGGAACCATCGCATCCAGAAGTTTGATCTGGAGGGGCGATTCCTCGCGGCGTGGGGTGCATTTGGTGACGTAGGGGGAGAGGCTACTGGACCGGGACATACCTTCTATGGCCCCCGAGGCCTGGCGGTGGACGGCGACGGGAATCTCTGGGTGACGGATACGGGAAACAAGCGGGTGTTGAAGTTTGATCCTGAGGGCGTTCTTCTGGGACAGTGGGGAGGCGCTGGAGATGCGCCGGGGCAGTTCCTGGAGCCGGTGGGGATCGCAATTGATGTGCAGGGGAATGTCTACGTAGCGGATGTCTGGAACCAGCGCGTCCAGAAGTTTAGCTCGGATTTTACACCCATAGCGCAATGGCCTATCGTTGGGTGGGAGAGCGCGTCGGTGGTGAACAAACCCTATCTGGCCACCGATCTGGGCGGCAACGTCTATGTGACGGACCCGGAGAGCTACCGCATACTGAAATTCGATGGCAAGGGCGAGTTGCTGAAAGTCTGGGGGCAGTACGGGTCAGATGCCAGTTCGCTTAATCTTCCCACGGGCATAGTTCTAAATGCCGCTGGGGAGGTCTACGTAGCCGATTCAGAGAACAGTCGGTTGGTGGTGTTCCCCCGGGTGGACTGACGAAAGACTCGGTGCTACTACTTGAGTGCTCATCAGGGAGCGACAGATCCTGGCCTAGCGCGGTGGGATTGGCACTGCGGGCGGGGATTTGGCAAACCCCTTTCAGCTATATGGCCATGAGATTGAAGCTCTGTCACCTGGGCTGAACTCCAGCCCAGGGGATACTACGATTACCAGTTACATCACGCTGAACGCCGAAGACGGAGGTGGGAGTGAAGCTACAAGAGTATCACTCGAAGGAGATATTCGCCCGTTACGGAGTTCCCATACCCCGGGGGAGATTGGCACACACACCCGCGGAGGCTCGCCTCCATGCTGAGTGGCTCGATGGGTCTGTTGTGGTCAAGGCGCAGGTACTGGCGGGGGGGCGAGGCAAAGCCGGGGGCGTGCGGAGGGCCGATACACCAGAGGAGGCGGAGCGGGTCGCCGCCCGGATTCTCGGTATGCAAATCAAGGGGATGCCTGTCGGAAAGGTATTGGTGGACGAGGCGATTTCCACCAGGAGCGAGATCTATCTGGGTATTACCATCGATCGGGCGGCGCGACGGGTGGTTGTGATGGCTTCCGCTGAGGGAGGCGTGGAGATCGAGGAGATAGCCAGCGCGTCACCGGAGAAGATCATCATGATGCCTGTTGAACCGCCTTGGAGCCTGCGGGATCACCAGATTCGCTCTTTGGCTGCCGGTCTGGGGTTGTCCAGAGATCTGTGGCGCTCCTTCACCCAGGTTGCTCGTGGTCTCTATGAAACTTTCATGGCCTGTGATGCCTCGCTGGCTGAGATCAACCCCTTGGTTGTCACAGAGGAGGGCCTTCTCCTGGGAGTGGACGGCAAGCTGGTCCTGGATGACAATGCCCTTGGCCGGCATCCGGATCTGGCAGAGATGCGGGATCTGGAGGAGGAGCACAGGCTGGAGCGTAAAGCACGTGAGGAAGGACTCAGCTATATTCGGTTGGACGGAGACATCGGATGCATGGTCAACGGGGCGGGATTGGCCATGGCGACCATGGACGTCATCAAGTTGCTGGGGGCCGCGCCTGCCAACTTCTTGGACATTGGAGGGGGAGCGAGGGCCGACAAGGTTTCGGCGGCCTTGAACATCATTCTGGCAGATGGTGGGGTGAAAGCTGTGCTGCTCAACGTCTTCGGCGGAATCACGCGATGCGATGAAGTGGCCAAGGGTATTCTGGCAGCCATATCCGAGGTGAAGCCCGTAATTCCCATGGTAGCACGTCTCGTGGGAACCAACGAGGAAGAGGGTCGCCGTATCCTGGCGGAGGCTGGGATGATGACCGCGACCTCCTTGTCGGAGGCAGCTCGCAAGGCAGTCGATCTGGCAAAAGGTGTGGACTGAGTTCACTTCCATCTGGTGCCTCGCTGGGTCGGGGACGGCCTGCGATTGCCCTGGAAGCCCGAGCCGGGAGACGCGCAGGCCATGGCCGAGGCAGCTTCTCGTATACGCAAGGCGTTGATCGAGATCAAGGAGTAGAGACCCAAGATGAGCATTCTCGTTGACGAGA
>JAKLPW010000510.1 GCA_022013675.1 Anaerolineae bacterium
CAGACGCATCTACTCCCCCGTATCCAGGTCGATCGCCTGCGGATGCGGTACGTGGATCATGCATCGCCGCCCGGCCATGCATCGCCGCCGGCCATGCATCGCCGCCGACACCCCCTGTGAAGAAGCAACTATCTCTTCCGAGACGATTCTTGCCAGGAGTTACATTCCATGTTATAATGCTTACCCAAGAGGTAAGGATGACTACACGGAATATAAACTCGGCCAGCGGACTTGGAAAGAAGGCATCCGGCCTACTAACTACCCTCGCTGGAGAGGGCAAGACCATCTTCACTACCCAGGAAGCTCACGAGATCCTGGCCGGCTCCATCTCCGCCACCTACAAGATGCTACATGACTTGCTGCAGGGAAACTGGCTGCTTTCGCTGGGGAAGGGCCGCTATCTGATCATTCCCCTGGAAGCCGGTCCAGAACGTCAGTACACTACCCACGGGTTTCTGATCGCTCACCACCTTGCTCCAGACGGATACATCGCCTACTGGACCGCCCTCCACCACCATGGGCTGACGGAGCAGATTCCCCGCTCTGTCTGGGTCGCCACGACTCGCCGCCGGAAGGAGATGATCATCGCTGGCGTCAGGTACATCTTCGCCACCCTTCGGCCCTACAAGATGTTCGGTCACGAGCGAGTCTGGATCGAGGGGCAAGCTGTGCAGGTGGCCGATTTGGAGAAGAGCCTGATAGATGGGCTGGACCATCCGGAGCACTGTGGTGGGATCGCCGAGGTGGCGAAGTCGCTGGAGACGGCGCTCACGGAGCGGGACACCAACCTTGAGCAACTCACTGAGTACGCTCAGCGGATGCGCAACCGCGCCATCTTCAAGCGGTTGGGCTACTTGGCCGAGCACCTGTCGCTCCCGGTGGGAGATTCCCTGGAGGCGTGGCACGGCGCGCTGTCCGCTGGCTATGCCAGGCTCGATCCCAGCCAGCCGGCAACAGGGCCCCACAATCGCCGCTGGCGGGTGCAGGTGAACGTAGCCGAGAGAGATCTGGTTGGCTGGAGAGACGCATGATTCGAAGAGACGAATTGCGGCGACTGGCCGCTCAGGCTGGCGTGAGGGTCGAGCTTCAGGAGCGCGACTACGTTCTGGGGTGGTTCCTGTTGGGTCTACCTCGGATGGGGGGTCTGTCTCAGGCACTGGTATTCAAGGGTGGTACAGCCCTGCGCAAGGTGTACTTCCCTGACTACCGCTTCTCCGAGGATCTGGACTTCACGCTGGTCGAGCCGATGGAAGCGGAGGCATTGCAAGCCGATCTCGCTGCTGTCTGCCGCGAGGTCAGGGAAGCCTCGGGCGTGCAGATGACGCTCGCTTTGTGGAAGCAGACTCGGTCCGTCCCCGACCAGGAGGCTTACCGCGCACGGGTGGAGTATGTTGGCCCACTGGGGCGATTGGGCTCTGCCGCCCCTCGGATTACGTTGGATCTGACCCGCTACGAGCGACTCGTACTTCCCCCGGTAAGACGCCCGATCGGCCATCCCTACTCGGACGCACCATCAGAGGCTGGGCAGGTGCCCACCTACAGGCTGGAAGAGATGCTGGCAGAGAAGCTCCGGGCTTTGCTTCAACGCTGCTACCCGCGAGACATATACGATGTGTGGTATCTGCTCAGTACGCATGTGGAACAGGTTGACCAACGGCTCTCCCTGCACGCACTCGAGGATAAGTGCCGTTACAAAGGGTACCACTTCTCTTCGGCTGACGATTTTCTGCTCCTGGCCGGACGGGAGGGACTGGCTGAGGCATGGAGAGCGTCACTCGAGCATTTGGTCCCGTCGCTACCTTCCTGGGCAATTGTGATGAGAGAGCTTCGGGTGTTGTTGCATGACTGGCTGGGGGATCACGCGAGTCACCGGCCCAGAGATTGAAAGCCCTGTCTGAAGGTGAGAAGTGCCCGCAGGCACTGGGGTTCTCGCGACCTCGTCGCTAGTCCGGCCACTCCGTGTCGGGGCGGCGGGCGGTGGCTCTGACGCGCTGACCGGTCCGTGTGAATCCGCGGCCCATCAACATCTGCTTCAGGCTCTTGGCGACCTTTGCTCCTTGGAGTGAGATCAAAGAGGCTCACGCAAAGGCGCGAAGAACGCAAAGGATTCGAGACGCCCCCCCTCAATCCCCCCCGTAAACAGAACGGGCCCGTACACATCACGGGGGGGAGGCTCGAATCCCCTCCCCTGTGCGTGCTTTTCGCACGGGGGAGGGTTAGGGTGGGGGCCTCTGAGCATTCTTGCCCTTGACAAGCGCGCCTCCGTGGTACTACAATGTACCTAGACAGCAAGCAAACAGAGAGAACCCGCGACTACAGGAGAACGCGCGACTCAGGAGAATCGCACATGCAGGAACTATTCGACATCACCATGCCCATTCACCCGAAGATGCCCGTATTCCCAGGCGACGATCCGCCGCAGCAGAAATGGCTGCACAGAATCCAGGACGGGGATGCTAACAACCTCTCGGCCCTGGCCCTGGGCTCTCACACCGGCACGCACGTGGACGCGGCCTACCACTTCGTAGAGAACGGCATCACGCTGGATCAGATCCCGTTGGAGGTCTTCGTGGGGAAGGCGCTGGTCATCGAGATCACGGATCCTGAGAGCATCAGCGTTGACGAACTGCGCCGGCACCCCCTCGCGTCCGCTGAAAGAGTGCTCTTCAAGACACGCAATTCCTCAACCTTGTCGAGAAGCGGATTCCAGGAGGACTTCGTCTACATCGAGGGCGGTGCGGCAGAGTACCTGGTGAGACAAGGGGTACGGCTAGTAGGAGTGGACTATCTGAGTGTGGACGCGTACGGCGCTGAGTCGAGTCCGGCGCACCACATGCTACTGGGCAGCGGGGTGGTGATCCTGGAAGGGGTTGATCTCTCTTCGGTGGAACCAGGCGCATACACGCTTGTCTGCCTGCCATTGAAGGTGATAGGGGCCGAGGGTGCGCCGGTGCGGGCAGTTTTGATGCGGTGAGGGGATTTTGGGGAACTTTGCGACGTGAGTGAGATGCCCACAAGGGGCTATGCTACGGGGTACTTGATGCGCTGAGGGATTCAGGGGAACTTCGCGACGCGAGTCGGACGCCCACAAGGGGCTATGCTACTCGTGTATTTTTGATGGTTATGTCAAGGTTGTTGGTCTACGCCACGCGAAGAATGGTCTTGGCATCGCTCCAGAGACGCTCGAGCCGGTAGAACTCCCGTTGCGGGGGCGCGAATACGTGCACGACGATGTCTCCGCCGTCCACCAACACCCAGCCCGACGAAGGTTTGCCCTCGATGCCAGCCGGCTGCTGGCCCTCTTGCTTAAGCTGTGTCCGGACCTCGTGTACTATCGCGTCCAGTTGGCGATCGGTCTCGCCGCTACAGATCACGAAGTAGTCCGCGATGTTGGACAGCTTGCCGATTTCCATGAGCACGACATCAGTGCCCATCTTCTCCACAACAATGTCAACGATCCGTCTCGCCAGCTCCAATGATTCCAGTTTGGTATCCTCCCCCACCAGATATGAGATACTCGTTTCGCCAGACTTCGGAAGTCTTCAAAAAAGCATTCCCTAACCGCAGATAACGCAGATGCCGCAGAGAAAACCTAGTAGAACGTTATAAAACCTTCGTGTCCGCTGCGCTCTCAGCGGCCTCTGCATGCTCTGCGGTGAGTCCCACTTTCTTCAGCGCAGTCGTCAATGACTTCACTGAAATACGCCCACTCCAGACACAAAGATGCTAAGACACTATCATCACTGAACTGAATTATACTCATAAGCTGCTAGAAGGACAAGTCAGAAGCAGGGCAATGATAAGTGCGCCCTCACCGCCGAGAACGCTGAGGGCGCAGTGAGTGCAGCGGCCGCAGATAGTTCAGCGGCCGCGGATAGTTCAGCGGATGCAGAGAAAACCGTATCTTCTCAATAGAATGGGGCAATCACTTGGATTCTGTTTGTAGTAGACGCTTCAGCGCCATGAAAACGCACTAAAGTGCGCACTACGAACCTAGTGAAAGCGCACTAAAGTGCGTACTACGAACCCAGGTGCCACTGACAAGGCTCCGTGACCCGAATCCAGTAGCCACGCCCGGGGACCATCTCCGTCAGATCGTTTGCTCCAGGGGAAGCTGCAGGATCGTACACCTTCAGGGGATCTGCCTCATCGGAGAGGTCGTAGGTGTAGACCAGGGTGCAGAGACCCTCTATCGACGCTAGTGCATCGCTGACGGAGCGCGGTTCCAGCGACGGATAGCCCACGAGATTCCAACCAGTCTGAAGGGGAACGGAACCGGATGAAAGTTCGTAACTGGACACCATCCACGTCACCGCCTCTGTGACATGGATCGAGAGGCCCTTCGTCTCGTCTATTGTCAGCAAGTCATTGGCAAAAGCTGGCACCGAGGGATCGTACCTCTTCCAGGGATCGGCCTGATCGGAGGCATCGTAGGCATAGACCAGAGTGTAGTAGCCCTCGATGGACGACAGTACCACCGCTGCTGAAGTATCCTCAGGACGAACCGGCAGTGAAACCAGATTCCGGCCTGGGACGAGAGCGATGGTCGGGTGAGATTCTCCTACCAACTCGATAAACCCGTACTCCGAGGAGCTGGGGAAGGTGCTGGCTCCCTCCCAAACCAAGCGCCCATCGTATCCCCCACCATCGTCATCGTCGCTCAATCCCAGATTGAAACCCACCACCCTTCCTGATTCCACGGGAGCTCCACCCAGATTCCCCCACGGGATGGCCATCTCGATCTCGTACCCGCCGGCCACAGCACGAATGGCCGTAACCACGTTTGAGTTCCCCTGGATTGTACCCAGGTCCCCGAGAGTTCCGTCTATTCTCAAGGTGTAGCGGTGATCATCGGCTGCCCAACCCCCTCGGTCGTGCAGGCCATCCAGGCCGATTTCCACACCGTCATCGTGCCACAGAGACGTGCCGCTATCGACCACCAGAGCATCGTCATGCACTCGCAGTCCGAAATAGAGATAGTCGTAGTCCCAGTAGCTGCACAACTCGGCGCTCAGGTCGTCCTCGCCCTGTATGAGGCCATTGTAGGTATCGGCTGAGCCTACATTCAGGAGCAGCCAACCTGATTCGGGCCATTCCTCAAGCGCCCCATCCACAACAGGCGCTCTCACGACTCCCTCACTCTCAATGCCACGAGGCGGGGCAGGGGTCGGCGTAGGGGTAGAGGTCGGCAGCGCCGTCGGAGTGGGAGTGCCCCGAGGTTCTCCGATCAACTCCAGGTAGCCAAAGTCCGGGGAGCCACTGAAAGTGCTGTCTCCCTCCCATACGAGCCGTGCATCATATCTCCCGCCGTCGTCGTCGTCGCTCAGGGCCAAGTTGAAGCCAATAATCCTCCCCCCTACCACCGGAACATCCCCAAGGTTCTCCCAGGGGATAGCCATCTCGATCTGGTGTCCCGTCGCCACCAGGTGAATCGCCGTGACGACGTTCGTGCTCTCCTGAATCACCCCCCGGTCGGCAAAGGTTTCATCCACTCTCAGGGCATACTGGTGGTCATCTGGCTGCCACCCCTGGTAGTCATGCAGCCCATCCAATCCAATCTCCACGGTATCATCATGCCACAGGGAGGTCCCACTATCGGCTATGCGAACGTCGTCGTACACTCGAATGCCCAAATAGAGATAGTTGTAGTCCCACTGACTGTGAATCTCAGCGCTGAGGTCACCGCTGCCCTGTATGAATCCATTATAGGTGTCGGCGCTGGCAATATTTAGAATCAACCCTCCGGTAACCGGCCATTCGTCCAGCAGTCCATCCATCACCGGCAGGTCCTGTCTTCCGTGGCTGCTTATTCCTCGCGGCACGATGGGGGTCCCCGTCCAGGTGGGTGTAGGCTCCGGGGTGTACGTGGGCGTGAACGTGCTGGTCGGCGTTGGAGTGAGGCTGGGAGTCATCGTCGGCGATGGCGTGATGCTGGGCGTCCACGTTGGCGTCGGCGTGAAGGTTGGTGGTTGCGTCGGCGTGGCAGTGAAGGTTGGCGTTAGCGACGGTGTAACTGTCGGCGACGGTGTAACTGTCGGCGACGGTGTAACTGCCGGCGACGGTGTAACTGTCGGCGATGGTGTAACTGCCGGCGACGGTGTAACTGCCGGCGACGGTGTGAACGTCGCCGTGGGTGTCGGCGTGACACTGGGCGTCAAGGTAGCCGTGGGAGTGGAGGTCGGCGTGTGAGTTGGAGTAGCATAAGGGGTCACCGTCGGTGATGGTGTCATCGTCGGCGATGGTGTCATCGTCGGCGATGGTGTCATCGTCGGCGATGGCGTCATCGTCGGCGATGGCGTCATCGTCGGCGATGGCGTGATACTGGGGGTGACTGTCGGAGTCGGC
>JAKLPW010000511.1 GCA_022013675.1 Anaerolineae bacterium
CCTCATAAACGGAGCGGTCTTGGATGACCGAGGACGGGTAAAGCGCCAATTGATGGTGGGCGCGCAGACGATGAGTCAGGAAGAATATCTGCGAGTGAAAAGCCCAGGCTTGCATGTCGCGGTAAAAGTCGGAAAGGTAGGGGTTCTCAGCCACCGGCTCGAAGAAAGGAGTCCAGCCCATTTTTTGGCACAACATCTCGACCAGCGTGGATTTGCCCACGCCGATATTCCCGGCAACGGCAACGAATTTTTTCATGGAATTTCCCCAGCCAGTTCCTTATCAATGATCTGTTTGAACACCTCGTAGGGTTGTGCGCCGACGATGGGGATGCCGTTGATGAAGAACGTCGGCGTCGAACTGATGCCCAGGTTCACCGCGTAGTTGTAATCTCCCATCACTTCGGATTCATAGCGCCGGTCAGTCAGGCATTCGGCGAAGGCTTGCATATCCAGCCCCAGCTCGGCTGCATATTGCTGGTAGGCTTCTGTCGTCAGGTCGTACTTCATGCTGAACAGGGCCTTGTGGAAAGGCCAATAGGCGCCTTGCGCTCCGGCGCAATCAGCAGCTTCTGCGGCGGGGGCGGCGCCGGGATGGATGCTTATCAGCGGAAAATCACGGTACACGAAGCGGACCTGGTCTGGATAGTTGGCCAGCAACCGGTCCAAGACCTCATCGTGCCACTTTTTGCAGAAGGAACATTGATAATCGCTGAACTCGATGATCGTGATCGGGGCGTTATCGGGACCGAGACTGGGGTCGTCGTCTACCGGCACGTCGTAGCGCCTGACTTGCGCGGTCGGTGTGGCAGGAGTGTCAGGTGCGCGACCCCAGATCAGGTAACCAGAACCCACCCCGAGGGCAAAGATGCCGAGCAATAGCAGACTGTAAATTGTTGGACGTTGAAGGAAAGGCAGGGGGTTTTGCATGGCGGGATTATATCACCCACGTGGGGTATCACCCCCTGAGGGGGTATCACCCAAGAATTTGGGAAAGAATTTTTGCCGACCGCAGGTTCTTCGACCGCAGGTTCTTCGAAAAGGACTACCGAGTAGGTGCTGCGCACTCGCCGGTCAATTCGGGGGTTGTTCTCGATCCAGCCACAGCTCGCGGTACTGGCGGTTCCAGTCAATCATAAAGCGAAAGCTGATCACTAAACCGGCTGCGGCCGCGATCCATATTGATGAGTTGCCCAGGCTGAGCAGCCAGAAGGCCGGGGCGATCAACAAACCGGTCAGCACACTCGCGCGGGCGCTGTGGCGCAGGATCAGGGCTTCGCCGTGAGCGCTCAGCCGAACGGTCAGGGCGACCAGGATGCCCAGGCCGATGATGAAGGCGATGGGTACAGCCGCCAGCAGGCAGCCGCCGGTGCTGGCATTGCCCATCCCGCCGCGAAACTGAGCGAAAACCGGCCAGCAGTGACCGACGACGACCAGCGCGGCGGTGAGAGGCGCGATCCAGGGTATGTAGGACAAAATTCCATTTTGTCCCACTGCGTGCAATGCCAACCATGTCGGTAAGAAACCCTTGGCGATGTCCAAAACCAGGACGAGCGCGCCCGGCCCAAACCCCGCCTGGCGGATGGTGTTGGTGGTCGTGGCGTGACCGGAACCCGCCTCGCGCACGTCCACGCCTTTGACGAGGCGCGTGATCCAGATCGCAAAGGGCAGCGAGCCGCTCAGGTAGCCGAGCAGGCCGAAGCCGAGGGTGGCAAGCAGAGTGGGGGTATGTCCATAAATAATTCCTCCGGTGGAGGAATTATAGCGTGGAAAAGAGGAATGTGCTTACGTTTGCTTGAGCGGCGGGCGAGTGGGAGACTACTTGCGAATTCACCAGAAACTTGAAAAAGCCCCGATCTCGCCCGTCCGCTCCAAGCCGTGTTAGACGCATTCTCTATGAACAGTGACCTTGCACTTTCTCAAACACTGGACTCGTCATCGCAGTATTTCGAGCGATACGGTGTTGTTATATACAAAGAGAGAGCTTCACACAATTGAGGGTAAAGACATCTGTCATGAATACCGACCAGGAAAAAGAGTGGGTAGCGATAGCTCAAAAGGATCCACAGGCATTCAAGTGTCTATACGATCATTACTTTGCCAGGCTTTATTCTTATGTGAGCTATCGTGTAGGACGGGTTCAGGATACTGAGGACTTGGTTGCTGAGACTTTCCTGAAAGCGATTGAAGGAATCGAAAGCTTCAGGTGGCAGCACGAGAATTCCTTCGCTGCCTGGCTTTTCCGCATTGCTCGCAATTTAATAAGTAACTTCTATCGCCAGAAAAAGCGATGGGAAAGTGTCCCCCTGGACGAATTACCTACTCTCCAGACCAGCAGCTTATTACCGGATGACGTTGTCCTGCAAAAGGAAAAGTTTCAAAGTTTGCGTAGATTGATTAGCACACTCACTCCACGCCAACAAGAAATAATCACCCTCAGGTTTTTCGGCGGTCTCCGCAACCAAGAAATAGCTGAGGTTTTGGGCATAGATGAGCGGACGGTAGCAGCCCACCTTTGCCGAGGTCTAGAAACCGCACATCGGAAGTATATTAACGAGTTCGTTGGTACAGAAGAGAGGAACTCTAATGAACGATAGACATGATCTGACCGAACGGGATTGGAAACTGCTGGAAAAAGTAGAACAAATCCTGAGCAGTGGCAGTGATGAGGAGTGCGAGACAGATTCGCTCTATGGCTTCTGCGCCCATCTGGCCAGCACTGTGCCCCAGGCCAATCATTCCTTCCGACAACAATTGGAAGCCCGCCTGGTTGCCATAGTACAACGAAGGAAGCCGCGCAAGACACAGTCACAATATATGTCCATGGAGACCCGCAGACCCCTATGGTCTCGGCGTCTTCTCCGGTGGGCACTGACAGGCAGTGTGGCATTGTTGCTCTTACTAGGAATCATTTTGGCTGTACCTCAGTCACGTGCTGTGTTGGCCGCTTGGCTAGGTTTTTCTTTTGAGCAGCAGGCGAGGTTACAGCCTATGGCTGTTGAGGTGTTGGATCATGACTGGCGATCACCGCTGGTTGAAGCGGAAAATAGAAGTTTCGAGGTGTACTCAGTCGAATTTCCAAAGAAGCGCTGGGCGTTGATCGAGGAAGCTGGTTTCTCCACCCCTAAGCCTGGAAGCAGGGTTATTCTTCCTAACAGCGGTAATTTTCCTGTACCAAGTTATTTGCCCACCGGCTACCGTTGGCAAGACATCACGACTATGCAGGGCAACTTGATAGAATTGGGCTTCCCATCACTGGCCTATCAGAGCTGGGCTGGTGGCAGTTCTCCGATGCCTCCATACGACCTTAGAGTAGATTATCTGGTCGGGGGAGATCGTGTGGACAAATTTCTCATTCTGACTCAACTTCAAGGAGAGAGCCAACAGGGATTGATATTCCAGGTATTCCACGCTGCCGAGACACATTTTGGGTTAGTCATTCAGCCAGCAGAGAAAGAGGAATTGGAAGGACTTGTCTTCTTAGTCGGTCCAGGTGGTCTATACGAGACGACTGTGAATATGTCGCCAGCTTGGTGGTATCAGGGTACGTGGAATGCCAACGGAGAATGGGTGACAGATGAGACTTGGAGCAATTTGGTTTGGGAACAAGGGGGCCGTGTCTACCATCTGGCCGGACAAGATTTGCCGCTTGAGGAATTAGTATCTATTGCAACATCGCTCCCCCAGCAAGTGAAGGAAGGAGGTGACTAAAGTGAGTGATTGACAGTCAATTAGGTGGGCTTAGGCCCAATGAACGTTCGCAACTTCAAGATTTTCGAGGAGGTATAGACATGTGTAAATCAAAAGTGATGCTGGTGACCATCGGTTTAGTCTTGCTGATAGGGTTAGTAGGGACAGTAGCAGTGGGCGCTGTGGAACCAAAGCCAGAAGCCCCGCCTCCGCTGTTAGCCCCACCCGATCCGGTTGGTTATGAGCGACAATCATCTAGTGATGTTCCAATTGTAGCAGACGACGGTCGTCCGGTTGCTCAGTTTAGTCAACCCCCTGCTGAATTTGCCGAATCTGTTGAAGTATATCTACCCGAGATGAAACCCTGGGAAGATCCAGAGGAGGAAGCATATGCCGTTCTAGCAAGTGTGCGCTACTCTGGTTCAGGGGGCACCATCCTGGTCACTACTGCTCAGCCTTCACCTGGAGCACTGCGCCAGATAGAAGCACCAGGAGAACAGGCGATTCGACTTGCAGGAGAAACAGACGCCTGGCTTTCCACGGATATGGGCGGTGACTTTCCCAATCGAGTTCTGTTCATCCAAGATGATCTAATAGTCACCGTAGCAGGCGATCTGCCACCTGCAGAGTTGCAAGAGCTGGCAGAACAGGTGGTGATCAAATAAAAGGCGGAAAGCTGGAGCGTATCATAACCGGCTAGGGGTATACGAGAGTAAGCCTCGTATACCCTTGGCCATTGGGTGTTCAATATATGCCTCAAGTTCAGATCCAAGGAGGAAGCAAAATGGGTAACAACTCGTTATTGGCAAGGCTATCCAGCAAACGACGTGTTTTGGGCGGACTGCTAACCATTGCCATAGTGGTAGGAGTGCTGCTTGTTTTCTTCACCTATACGGCAGGAGCTGCCTACTGGAACGTTCGTAGCCAGGGAAATTGCGCGTCTGGCTACCCACGGGGTGACTCATGACTAAACTGGGACGGA
>JAKLPW010000512.1 GCA_022013675.1 Anaerolineae bacterium
ATGGTAAGATTAGGATGCTGCAGCATGACCGAAGCCTGCGGCAGAGTGAACAGCATCACTGCACGCGCGAGTGCCACAAGCCTCGCCCCTGCTGGTTCATCCAGTGCTTCATCGGGACGAGAACTGAACGCCAGCACTACATATCTACCACGCAGCCGAAAGAACACGCCGGGCCCAACCCGGCACACGTGATGGGGGGATCAGAGTGGCCACTTCTTCAGGCACCAGGTACCGCAACCGCCAGCAGCTCAAGCACCTTCTGCGTGAGCTGTTCCAATTCGATGCCGCCGACCTGGACTTCGGCATCTACCGCATCCTCAATGCTAGGCGCGACGAGATCGACCGCTTCATCGAGAAGGACCTCCTGGACGCCGTCGAGGAGGGGCTGGCCCATCTCATGGTCGGAGAACGGGAGGAGTTCGAGACGCGGCTGGCTCAATTGCGCGACCAACTCGGCACCGGTGCCTTCGACGACAGTGGCGCTGTGCGAGCGAACTACCGGATGATGCCCATTGCCCAGGAGTACACGCGCGTCCGCCAGCAGCTTCGCAGCCTGGATGTGGCCGAGGAGACCGAGGCCCGCATCTTCAACGATCTCGTCACCTTCTTCTCCCGCTACTACGACAACGGCGACTTTCTCACCGAGCGCCGCTATACCTCCCGCGATGCCAAGTACTTCGTGCCCTACAATGGAGAGGAGGTCCTGCTCCACTGGGCCAACAAGGACCAGTACTACGTCAAGAGCAGCGAGCGCCACGCCGATTACCGCTTCACCGTAGGAGACTACACCATTTGGTTTCGCCTGCGGAGCGCCCAGGAGGCTCAGGACAACGTCAAGACCGGCAAGCGCTGCTTCGTGACCAGCCCGGAAGAGCCCCTTGATCATGATCTCGCGACCAGGACTCTCACCGTCAACTTCGAGTACCGGCCCCTGACTGAGGACGAGGAGGCCGGCTACCTGCGCCTCTTCAACGACCAGCAATCCAAGAGCAATCGTCGCAAGACGCTGGATCGGCCAGCACTGTGTGTCGCTCTGGAGGCGAATCTGCTGGAAGGTCTGAAGGACCAGCGTGACCTGAGAGCCCGCCTGGCGGCCGTCCCCACAGGAAGCGATAAGTCCCTGCTGGCGCGCCACCTGAACCGCTACACGGCCCGCAACACCATGGACTACTTCGTGCACAAGGACCTGGGCGGCTTCCTGCGACGCGAGCTGGACTTCTTCCTCAAGAACGAGCTGCTGCACCTGGACGCCGTGGTGAGCGACGACTCGGGCGAGGTGCTGGGCCACGTGGTCACCCGCATGCGCGTAGTGCGCGAGATAGGCCTGCGCATCGTCGATTTCCTGGCCCAGATCGAGGATTTCCAGAAGCGCCTCTTCGAGAAGCGCAAGTTCGTGGTGCAGACCGATTACAGCGTGACCCTCGATCGCGTGCCCCGGGAGCTGTATCCCGAGATCCAGGCCAACCAGGCGCAGTTGGAAGAGTGGCGCAAGCTCTACAACGTGGATGCCTGGGAGAAAGACCTGCTGTGGCAGGGTAAGTTCGACGAGGCTTTCCTGACCAATCACCCCTACGCCATGATCGATACGGCCTTCTTCGACGCCGACTTCAAGGCGCGTCTGCTGGCTGGTTTCGAAGACCTGGAGCTAAGCACTGATGGCTTGCTGATGCACGGTGAGAACTTCCAGGCTCTGAATCTGCTGCTCGGCGGGTACGAGAATGAGGTGCAATGTGTGTACATCGATCCACCATACAACACTGGGAATGACGATGGTTTTGCCTACAAAGATGACTATCAGCACTCTAGCTGGCTGAGCATGATGCACGACCGCCTGCAAGTGGGCTTCAAAGTACTCTCGAACGACGGCGTAGTGTTTGTCAGCATCGATGACCGAGAAAAGCAGAGGCTGTCTCAATTGATGGATTCCGTATTGGGGCCACAATCAGCCATCGCTACTTTTGTAAGAAAGAGACGAATACCTTCTGGCATGTCACAGAACATGGTTTCACAGGATCATGAGTATGTGGTCTCCTACAGTAGGGCTGGTGCTACTCCATTTAGGGGTCTCAACAAGGACTATGCTAGGTACAGTAACCCCGACAATGACCCACGCGGAGATTGGGTGTCAGATAACCTTACAGTGGGGATGAACAACGAACAGCGTCCCAACCAATTCTATGATTTGGTTGATCCTCGGACGGGTAAGGCGTATCCCGCGGATCCTAACCGTGTATGGGCGTATGCGCCCGAGACAATGCGTCAGAAGATTGCTGAGAACCTCATTATATTTCCCAAAGACACATCACGCCGACCAACACTGAAACGGTTCAGAAACGATCTCAAAGTCGCCACTAACCCCATCTCTACCTGGATAGACAACAAACCCGGAGAGTCTGACAATGGGGTCACCAGTTTGAAAGCCGGGCTGAACCTTGAAGGGACTCGACAGATACAATCTGTCTTTGGTCGCAATGTATTCACTTACACCAAACCAGTATCTCTGATATCCGAGCTTATCGGTCAAATAGCCGTGATGGACGAGACAGTACTGGACTTCTTCGCCGGTTCCGGCACTACGGCCCACGCCGTCATGAATCTCAACCGCGAGGATGGCGGCAACCGCAAATATATCCTGGTGGAGATGGGCGACTACTTCGACACCGTACTCAAGCCCCGCATCCAGAAGGTGGCCTTCAGCGCCAAGTGGAAAGATGGCGTGCCCCAGGATCGCGACGGCATGAGCCACATGTTCAAATACCAGCGCATCGAGTCCTACGAGGACGCCCTCAACAACATCCGCGTCAACAAGCCCGCAGAGGGGCAGTTGAAGCTGCTGGAAACCTTCGACGATTACATGCTCCACTACATGCTGGACTTCGAGACCAGCGACAGCCCTTCGCTGTTACAACCCAAGGCCTTCGAGACCCCCTTCGAGTACAAGCTCAAGATCCAGCGCGGGCACGAGAGTCCACAGTGGGAGTCTGTTGATCTGGTGGAGACCTTCCACTACCTGATCGGCCTGCAGGTGCGCAAGCTGGAGCATCTGCGCCACCAGGAGCGCACTTACGTCATCAGCCGAGGGGAAG
>JAKLPW010000513.1 GCA_022013675.1 Anaerolineae bacterium
GCCGCGGCAACCGCCGCCATTGCTCGCGTTCCTCTTCCCCAGGAGATGGGCATCCTCTTGCTGGGTACCGATAAGCACGTGGCGGAGGACAATTCCTGGCACACCGATAGCATCATCATACTGGCCGTACGCCCTCGGGACAAGAGAGTAGGCATGATGAGTATCCCTCGGGACCTGTGGGTGATGATACCGGGACGGGGCTACGATCGCATCAACATAGCGGATTTTCTGGGGGAATACTTCGAGTACCCGGGAGGTGGCCCGGCTCTTCTGCAACGAACTATCGAGGAGAACCTGGGAATACCCACCAAGAACTACGTGCGCGTGGATATCGAGGGGCTCAAGGAGATCGTTGACACTCTGGAGTACATTACCGTGGAGGTCTCTGAACCGGTAGAGGACTGGTTCCTTGATCCAGAGGCTCCCGACGGATGGCGCCATACACTGATACTCACGGGCACGCAGACCCTGGATGGGCAGGCCGCGGTGGACTACGCTCGTTCGCGCTACAACTGCAACGATTTCCAACGTGCTCGCCGCCAGCAGCAGGTTCTGCGAGCCATTGGCAAGCGCGCTCTCCAGTTGGATGTCATCCCCCGCGCCTGGCAGTTGTGGACGGCGCTGAACAAGGCTTTCGATACCGACCTGACGTGGGGGCAGATCGCGTCGCTACTGCCGCTGATGGCGGAGATCGACCCCGGCGACGTGCGCAGCGAGGTCATTGATTACGAGATGGCCTCAGCTTGGACGACCCCCAAAGGGGCTCGCGTGCTGCTCCCCAATCTTGAGGCGATCGAGGCAGCCTGGCGGGGCCTCCTGGCCGACCGGACGCCGACGGAGTAAGGCCCCAGACCCTAAGGATTTGGGGAAGCACCAATCGGATCTGAATGCCTACCCGTTAAAATCCTTAGGGTCTCCTATCAATTCAGAAGATCATCCAGGGGCTTGAATGGCAGGTTGAAGGCCTTCGCGACAGCCTCGTACGTGATGTACCCTCTGTAGGTATTGACTCCCTTTGCTAGAGATGGATCTCGGCGGGTCGCCTCCAGGAAACCAAGGTTCGCCAGTCTCAAGGCATAGGGCAAAGTTGCATTGGACAGGGCATAGGTTGACGTGCGCGGAACCGCACCAGGTATGTTCGCGACACAATAGTGAATCACACCGTCTACCACATATATCGGGTCGCTGTGAGAAGTCGGATGACTGGTTTCCACACAGCCGCCCTGATCCACCGCCACGTCAATGACCACGCTTCCTGGCTTCATACCTGCGATCATCTCGCGGGTAACCAGGTGGGGGGCCTTCGCCCCTGGCAGCAACACAGCCCCGACCACCAGGTCGGCCCGGCTGACCGCTTCGGCTATATTATGGGGGTTGGAGCTGAGGGTGATCAGATTACCGTGCAGGACCTCGCTCAGGTAACGCAGGCGGTCGGCGTTGATATCTATGATCGTGACTTGCGCCCCCATACCCAGAGCGATCTGGGCAGCATTAGTGCCCACTATTCCCCCTCCGATGATCACTACCACCGAGGGGAGCACGCCGGGCACACCTCCCAGTAATTTGCCACGTCCTCCACACGTTCTCTCCAGATAGTGGGCCCCGATCTGCACCGCCATGCGCCCCGCCACCTCGCTCATGGGGGTCAGCAATGGCAGGGACCGATTAGGCAACTGCACTGTTTCGTAAGCAATGCCCGTGACGCCCTTCTCGACTAAACACCTCGTGAGCTCCTCGTTAGCCGCCAGGTGCAAGTAGGTGAATAGCTGCAATCCCTCACGGAGATAGTCACATTCTTGAGGCAGCGGCTCCTTTACCTTCATCACCACTTCCGCGTCATGCCACACCTTCGCGGGATCCTGGATGATTTCCGCCCCCTTCAGGGAATACTCCTCATCGCCGAACCCGCTTCCCTCGCCAGCACCTTCTTGTACCAACACGCGGTGGCCAGCTTTGACGAGGCACTCGATGCCTCCCGGGGTAAGCGATACCCGATACTCTTTGTCCTTGATCTCCTTGGGCACTCCTATGATCACCGTTGAGCCTCCTTGCTCAGGGGTCTTTGCCCCTTATCCCTATTCGTGATTCTTGCCGTAGAATACCTGAGAGGAATCGCCGACGTTCAGGCGGTTGAATGTTCCCCGAACTCTGGCGTGTCGCCCGATCAGCGACCCGGTCAGCATGACATCCTCAATGACAGAATCCTCATCTATGATCGAGTCGGTGATGATGGAGTTGCTCACTTTGCTACCACCGGCGATGGTCACGTACGGGCCTATGATGGAATCACGCACCACGGCATCATCAGCGATGTAGACCGGGGGAATGACGATGGAGTACTCCGTCTCCGTCACGTGGGCGTGTCCGTTGTCCAGCAGATAGCGATTGGTATGCAGAACGGTCTCCGGCTTGCCGCAATCCTCCCAGACATCGAGAGTGCGCGCTTCCATCTTAGCGCCCCGATCAATCATCAGTTGAAGGGCATCGGCCAGATAGTACTCGCCTTTGGTCTGAATATCCTTGTCCAGAAGCTCAGCTATACATTCCATGAGGAACGCGGCGTCTTTGACGTAGTACAATCCAATCACAGCCAGCCGATGTTCGAAGCTATCCGGCTTCTCTATCAAGCGAGTGATGTGACCCTGTTCAACGACGGCCACGCCGAATCTCCGGGGGTCTTCCACCTCTTTGACGTAGAGAACTCCGTCGGCCGGAGTACGCTCCAACTCGGTCAGGTCGGCCTCGAAGAGTGTGTCCACAAATAGGATGA
>JAKLPW010000514.1 GCA_022013675.1 Anaerolineae bacterium
CCCGCATCCGCGCAGCACCTACGGGAGTGGCGACGATACCTGATAGGTCTCAATGGGGAAGGGGCAAGCCTGGATTGGGCCTGGTCATCAGTGGCTGAGTACCTGGAGCGTGTGGACGGCAAGGCAGCCAACGCGGTCTACCTTGTGCCCCATGGTGCGGTACGCGTCGAGGCGATGGGCTGGGCCGACCGGCCTGCCACAGCTTCGGAAATGCAACACATGCAGACCCTGGTCGCCGAGGGATTAGATCAAGGCGCACTGGGGCTATCCACCGGGCTGAGCTACATCCCTTGTACCCACGCCACGACCGAGGAACTCATTACCCTCTGCCGCCCAGTAGCAAAGGCAGGAGGAATACTGGCTATCCATCTACGTAGTTACGGCCCGATGATACTGGATGCATTGGACGAGGCCATTAGCATCGGGCGAACGACAGGAGTGGCAGTACAGGTCTCCCACTTACGTATAGCGGGACCAGAGAACCGTGGTAAGGCCCCTGAAATAAGTGCACGCATTGATACGGCGCGCGCAGAAGGGGTGGACATCACCTTTGACGCTTATCCCTACAAAGTTGGGTGCGCGCCTCTCTTCTGCCTGATCCCGGCCTGGGCGCAAGCTGGTGGTCCCGACGCCATCCTCGCACGTTTGGGCGATGAGAATGAGCGCGTACGGATGAGAGCGGAGATTCATGGCTGGGGTGTGGATTGGGAGATGTACACTCTATCCAACGCCCCCCACACAGACCTGGGTGACTGGGAAGGGGACAGCTTGCCAGAGGCCGCACAGGGAAGCACTCGAGACGTGGAGACATTCATCATGGATCTACTGTTGGAGACCCAGTTGAACGCCACCATCGTGGCACATGGGGGAAACTGGGAGGATGATGAATACCTGGCCCGGCACCCGGCAGGGATGGTATGTAGCGATGGGGTGTTCGTAGGCGATCATCCGCACCCGCGCGGCTATGGCACTTTCCCCCGCGTACTGGCCTACTACGTGCGTGAGCGGCGCATTCTGTCCTTGGAGGAAGCAGTTAACAAGATGACAGCGGCCCCGGCAGCCCGACTGAACTTAAATGACCGGGGGGTGCTGCGCATCGGAGCAGCCGCCGACGTGGTGATCTTCGATCCCGACAAGGTGGAGGATAGGGCAACATATGCTGACAGCCGCCGCCCACCAGAAGGAATCGAATGGGTGTTGGTCAATGGCGAACCGGTTGTCGCTGAGGGACAACCGACAGGAGCCTTGGTAGGACAGGTACTGAGCAGGCTGAGCACTCTATAGCTCTTGCAGACAACCTGCCTACAACTCAAGCCAAAGGCATCCGCGCCGAAATCATGAGGAGAGACGATGTCATACGAAGCACGACCCGGTATGCGAGTGGAAGAACTGGATACCCCGGCCCTTATCGTGGACCTGGATATCCTGGAGCGCAACATCTCGCAAATGGCCGACTTCTTTGCTGAGCGGCGGGCAGCGTTGCGTCCCCACATCAAGACTCACAAAACCCCTGCCATCGCACACATGCAATTGAAGGCTGGAGCCATTGGTATCACTTGCGCCAAAGTTGGAGAGGCAGAGATCATAGCTGAAGCTGGTATCCGCGACATCCTCATCGCCAATCAGGTAGTTGGGCAGGTGAAGATCGACCGGCTGACGGACCTGGCTCGTCACGCCGACGTGATGGTCGCCGTAGATGATGCCCGCAACGTCACCGACCTATCGCAGGCGGCCAGTGCCAAGGGAGTAATCGTGCGAACGCTGATCGAGATAGACATCGGCATGAATCGCTGTGGGGTGCCGGCGGGTGAGCCTGCACTGGAACTGGCCCGCTGCGTGGCCTCATCGCCGGGTCTGAGGCTAGCCGGATTGATGGGCTACGAGGGTCACCTGGTACTGGTTTCTGACTACGAGGAGCGCCGGCGTGAGGTGTGGGCTGCCCTCAAGCCTTTGACTGATACTGCAGACCTCCTGCGCCGTCATGGCCTGTCCGTAGACATCGTCAGCGGCGGTGGCACTGGCACCTATGACATCACCGGTAGCTGCCCCACGATGACAGAAGTCCAGGCCGGTTCCTACGTGTTCATGGACACCACCTATCGTGCTGTGCGGCCCGAATTTGATGTCTCCCTCGCCTTACTCACCACGGTCATCAGTCGCCCACAGCCTGCCTATATCGTCACCGATGCGGGCCTTAAGGCTCTGAGTAAGGAATTTGGCTTGCCAAAGCTGGCGAATATCCCTGGTGCTGACGTGCGTTATCTATCTGAGGAGCACGGCGTCATTGATCTGGCAGAACCGGGGGCAGTGGATCTCCGTCCTGGCGACAAGGTTAGCTTAGTCCCCAGCCACTGTTGTACCACTGTCAATCTGCATGACAAGCTCTATGCTGTACGGAAAGACATCGTAGAAGGCATTTGGCCCATCGCAGCGAGGGGAAAATGCCAATGAAGGTGCATCCACAGGGACTACGGATCGCCAAATATCGACGATATGAACATTAGAAGGAGACAATACACTGTGACATCATTTCATGGCGTTTGGCCAGCATTGCTAACTCCTCTGACAGCAGATGATGAGATCGATATCCTGGCGTTACACCGGTTGCTGGATTATGTGCTAGGAGCAGGAGTACACGGCATTTACGTTTGTGGTAGCACTGGAGAGGGAGTGCTCCTCTCGGTAGAGGAGCGAATGCACCTGGCCGAGGCGACGGTATCGCACGTGGCAGGGCATGTTCCAGTGATGGTGCATGTCGGCGCGGTTTCCACCCGCGATGCAGTAGCTCTATCCCATCACGCGCGCCAGATTGGAGCCAGTGCCGTATCGTCGGTACCCCCTTTCTATTATAGTGTGAAGCCATCGGGACTGATGGCCCATTATCGGCATATCTCTCAGGCAGCGCAACTACCCGTCTACCTGTACAACCTGCCCAACGCCACTGGCACCAATATCACCGCCAGGGTTATGCTAGAGTTGCTAGCCCTCGGCTATGTGCAGGGGTTGAAGTACACATCATACAACCTGTTGGAGATGCGCGAGATCATCGAAGTCTGCGGCGACCGACTAAACATATTCTCCGGCCCTGATGAGATCCTCCTTCCCTGCCTGGTGATGGGGGTCCAAGGCGGCATCGGCACCACCTATAATTGTCTTCCCCACCTTTTCGTGGAGCTCTACGACGCCTGGCGCAACGGCGACATCGCCCGCGCTCAGGAGCTTCAGTTCGTGGTGGACCGGGTGGTGCTAACTCTGTCAAGCTACAGCGTTATTCCGGCGGTAAAGGTAGCCATGCGTTTCCTGGGACTTAGCTGCGGTGGCCCTCGCTTGCCTCTGCACCCCTTGGCTGATGAGGAAGAGGCACAGCTGCGGGCTGATCTGGAACGAGCTGGGTTCTTTGATTACGCGAGGGCCTAGCCGTGAGGATGAACTCTCGCCAGCGTGTGCTCGCTGCTCTGAACCATCGAGAGCCCGACCGATCACCCTGCGACCTGGGAAGCACGACAGCTACGGGGATTCACCCAGTGGCCTACGGCCGACTCAAGCGGCACCTGGGATTAAGCACGCCCTCGGAACTGCTCAGCGCCAGAGCACAACTGGCACGAGTCGAACAAGAGATCATCGAGCGCTTCGGCCTGGACTTGTTGCCATTGATCCCGGCCAGCGCTGCCGAGGTACCGGAGATGGACGATGAGCAGACGTATGTGGACCGCTGGGGCGTCCAGAGGCAGTTGCCCAAAGTGGTTTGAACACTATGAAAGCTATTTGTCGGGATCATGCCTCCTATCCAAAATCAGTGTGCTGTCACTGCGATTTGTCTGTTGCCGAGGAAGAGTAAGGCAGAACATATGTCGCGATGATCTTCCGGCCGGGGCAATAGGAGGCCTGGTTTGCAGGAGGGTTACCGTGTAGCAGTGAATTCGTCAGGTTTTCAGTTCCACGGTAGAAACTGAGTGAGCAGGAGGAGAATAGTGACATCCCGTCAACTGCTGGTCGAAATACAAAATCCTTACGAGACAACGGGGGAGTGGTACAAAGGGAATGTGCACACCCATAGCTTGAACTCGGACGGAAGCGCGTCACCCCAGGAAGTATGCGTTTTGTATGCCCAGGAAGGATATGATTTTTTGGCAATAACGGATCATGATGTCCTGACCGATATTCTGCCAGAAGTTGACATCATTCATTTGCCTGGTGAGGAGTTGTCAACCCCCTCTCCGTGCGGTCATATGGTTGCTCTAAACATACAAGTCCCTGTTGATCTCAACATATCGGATCAGGATCGAATCAAGGCCGTGAACGCTCAGGGAGGTATACCCATTCTGGCTCATCCCAACATTCACACCACCGCTGACTACGGCGATCCTTCACCCCCCGATCACGGATGGTCTGATGAGACCATAGCCATTTTGCAGGAGTTCCAAGGTATTGAGATCTACAATTTAATCACCGATTTGTACTATCCGTCTGGATATAGTCTAGATAAGTGGGATGCGGCATTGTCGCGAGGGCAGCGATGCTGGGGCTTTGCTGTGGACGATGCACATGTACTGGAGCATGGAGACTATCCAAAAGGGTGGCTGGGCGGGTGGATAGTAGTCAGGACAACGCAACGGGCTAGAGGACAGCTTGTTAGCGCCATACGTAGTGGCAGTTTTTACTCCTCCACAGGGATCGAGATCAGGGAAATACAACTGGTAAATGACACTGTTACTGTAGAGACGGCGGACGCTGACGAAATTAGGTTCATCGGTCAGAACGGGATCATATTGAAAAGGATAGCCGGTGGGGCGGGGACATATCGCATCCGTGGCAACGAGCTTTATGTCAGGGTAGAGTGTGTGAACTCTCTAGGCAAATACGCCTGGAGTCAGCCGTTCTATCCGTCAGGGACGATGGTGTGAGCACAGGCGCAGTGGAACTGGCTGATATCCAACGGAGGTGATCGTCTATGTTGTCAGATTCTGTGCCGCTGGAACCTGATTTCAATCGGCTGCGAACTACACTTCTTCTAGAAGAACCGGATCGTGTCCCTAATGTCGAGCTGCATGTAGACTGGCAGATCAAGCAGGCATTCCTGGGCCGTCCCATTCGCAGCGTACAGGACGATGTGGATTTCTGGTATCAGGCCGGGTACGATTACATCTATCTACGTGCTAACTATGAGTATCGCATGGTTGGGGATGGCCATCGAGCAGAGGACCGCGTCTACGCCGGCGATATGCAACTCAGCAAGTGGGAAGGGGATGAAACGAGCCTGGTCAGTAACCGCACCGAATTTGAATTTTACCCCTGGCCCGACGCGCATACCATAGACTACAGTAATCTGGAGGAATGTGCCCGCTGTCTCTACCCTGGCATGAAGATCATCTCCGGCGTCGGCGGCATCTTCACCCGCGTCTGGCGCATCATGGGATTCGAAACCCTCTGCTACGCATTGGTGGATCAACCCGACCTGGTGGCGGCCCTCTTCCAGCGTGTCGGCGAGACTCAACTGGAAGTCTTCCGGCGCATCATCGAGATGGACGAGATCGGAGCTATGTGGTACGGTGACGATTTGGCCTACACTGAAGGGCTGCTGATCGACCCCAAGGTGTTGCGCCGTCACCTCTTTCCCTATCTTAAGGAGATGGGCAACCTATGCCATCACAAGGGTATCCCTTATATCATCCATTCGGACGGTGACCTGCGCCCTGTCATGGAAGATCTGATAGAGTGTGGCTTTGATGCCATCCATCCCGTCGAACCCAAAGCTATGGATAGCGTTCGGCTAAAGAAGGAGTACGGCGACCGACTGGCGCTACTGGGCAACATCGAGATTGGAGAGATCTTGACCCTGGGCACGCCGGAGCAAGTAGAAGCAGAGGTAAAGGCACACATCCGTGCTCTAGCGCCAGGCGGGGGCTATGCTGTCGGCTCCAGCAATACTGTGGCCTACTATGTGAAGCTGGAAAACTTCAAAGCCATGATCCAGGCTACACGGAAGTACGGTCGCTACCCTATCAGTCTGCAGATTTCGCCGGTTATCGGGGGCACCCATGAGCATGACATCTCGTGAACGTGTGCTGTGTGCGCTGGCCGGAGAGCAACCTGACCGCGTCCCTTTTGCTGAGGGTTCAGTTGATCAGGCAGTGGCACGGGCCCTCGCCGGCAGTGATCAGGACCTGACCGAGCGAAAGATCTCGGATATGCTGGGCCGTGATGTCGTTGTAGCAGTCCTCTTCCCGCCCTATTTCGCCGATCAAGGTATAGGCAGCGATGGCCAGCCCTACGTCACCGAGGGACGACTCAGGACCCGCGCGGACCTGGATAGGATGGTCTTGCCCGATCCCAGAAGCGAAGCGATTTATCGCGACGCTCGCAGAGTGTTAGAAGAAAAGGGAGACAGCGCGGCGGTGGCGGCCATCAAGCACGGTGTGGCACCAACGCTGGTCAGCATGGGGCTGGATGGCTTCTCCTATGCTCTGGCCGACGATCCTGACCTGGTGCGGGAGGTGCTGCGTCGCTACGTGGACTGGCAGATCATCGTCACCCAGCATCTCGTCGAAATGGGCTTCGATTGCCTCTGGAGCTTTGACGACATAGCCTATAAGAGTGGCCCTTTCTGTGCACCACAGGTCTTCCGCGAGATGCTATTGCCTGCCTTTCGCCGCTCGGCCGAGGCCATCACTATCCCCTGGATATTTCACAGCGATGGCAATATCATGCCCCTCATGGATGATCTCCTCACCTTGGAGATGAATGCCATCCACCCCATCCAGCCGGAGTGCATGAGCCTGGGGGAGATGAAGGAGCAGTACGGTCATCGGGTTTGCCTGGTGGGAAACGTCTCGGTGGACATTCTGGGCCGAGGGACACCAGATGAGGTGCATGCGTCGGTGCGGGAGTGTATCGCCACGGCAGGGCCCGGAGGGGGCTACATGATCTCCTCTTCTAATAGCATACCTTCATATGCCAGACCGGAGAATGTACGGGCCATGGCCGAAGCCATCAACGAGTACGGAGCGTATCCACTTCAGGTGTGAGGAAGTATATAGAGGACAATTATCCATGAGCTTTCAACGATCGTCTACAGAGAACCCGCGGCTTGAGGTGATCAAAGCCATCGAACAGCACGATCCGGCTTATGTGCCGGCCTGGTATAGCTTCTTTGCTAGTGAAACGCTTGAACGCTACGGGGATCGCCTTCGCCATCTGCTGGCTGGGTATGATGACGACCTCGTGTTCGCAGTTCTCTCCACATTCCCACCGATGGCTGAAATGGACCCGGGCTGGACTGATGAGTGGGGGTGCAGTTGGATGCATGCCTCTGGTGGGGTCGGAGCGGTGAGTATCAGCAGTCCACTTTACGAAGGCTGGGAACGGCTGCCCTGGTACTTGAAGCATGGTCTGCCAGAGCTAGGCAAGCGTACCGATCTCCTGGATCGAGTCAGCGCTGCCAGAGCAGCCAACCCAGAGCGCTACCTGGTGGCGACGACTTGGCTGGCTGTCTTTGAGCGGTTACGCGCCTTGCGTGGGACAGAGAACTTGTTAATGGATCTCTATCTCCATCCCAAAGAGCTAGAGATGCTGCGCGATGCAATAGTGGAAGAGTTCCTTGATCAGATCCGAGGCATCGCTGCGCGAGGGGCTGATGGAGTACTCCTGGCAGACGACTTCGGGACCCAGACGGCTATGTTGCTCAGCCCCGGTCAGTGGCGACGATTCTTCCGGCATTGCTATGAGCGAATGGTCGCCGAGATTCACGCCTTGGACATGCATGCCTGGTTCCATAGTTGTGGCAACATCCGCCCCATCATTCCTGACCTGGTAGATATTGGCTTCGATGTATTGCATCCACTCCAACCATCGGCTATGGACTTAGTGGAGATCAGACAGACCTTCGGTGGGCAGATTTGCTTTGCCGGGGCTGTCGATGTACAAGCTCTATTGCCCCTAGCGGATAGCGAGCATGTGACCAGCGAAATCCGACGCACAATTGATATTCTTGATGGCCCGCATGGGGGCTATATCGTTGCGCCTACTAATAGCATCATGCCTGATACTCCATTTGACAACATCAAGGCCATGTGCAGCACCATGCGGGAGTATGGACACGAGAAGCGGCAAGCGAAAGCGTGATGAGAGTGCTACGATAACCTCGGCACTTGTGCACCGCAACAGGGACGCCGGCCTGATAGAGGAGGAGTTTGTGGGTGAATCACCAATCTGGCAGACAGAGGATACTGTCTGTCTGCTCAAAACTGCTCTGAATGGCTTACCAGGACCAGAGACCTTCCACTCAGCAGCTCTGGACTTGATGCGCGCCTTGCGGCCACCCCTTGGCGCACGAGTCGTCATCAAGCCCAACGTCGTCTGGAAGATGCCCGCTGACTCCGGCTTCATTACTCATCCAGCCTTTGTCGGCGGATTGATAGACGCTTTGCTCGAGCGAGGGTTGTCGGCCAACGACATTGTCGTGGCTGAAGGGGGAGGCATTGAAGACGACCACGATATGGCCGAAATCTTCGCCATTGCTGGCTACTCTGATGAGCTTCCCCTCCGAGGCATCGAACTGCGAGACCTCAACGAGGATAGCTCGACCGAGCTGGAAGTTAATGGGGGTCGTGTCCTCCGCACTATTCATGTCGCACACACTATCGTGGGCAAAGAGTGTACCGTCATCAATGTTGCCAAATTAAAGACGCATAACTTCGCTACCGTCACCCTTTGCGTCAAAAACATGCAGGGGATGCTCTCGCCCATCCACCATCGTCACCTCTGTACACGCTACCCACGATATGCGGGAGATACCGGCGTCGGAGTGGATCTCAACCTGGTCGACAACCCATTGCGATTCTTCGATAAGCTCGTGGACCTGTCTCAGACTCTTCACCCCGATTTGCACATTATCGAGGGAGTGACCGGACGCGACGGAACAGGGTTCCAGCGGGGCAAGAACATCCCTATGGGCATCGCCATCGCAGGGATCAATCCTCTGGCTGTAGACACCGTAGGAGCAACCCTCATGGGTCTGGATCCTCAAGAGGTTGGCTTCCTGCGTGCCGCGCGGAAACGGGGACTTCCCGGTACCGCCCCTAAACAGATACGCGTGCTCATCGTGAGCAACGGGGGTCTGGCTGAATGTCATGACTGGCAACGA
Source organism: Anaerolineae bacterium (assembly GCA_022013675.1). Lineage (GTDB taxonomy): Bacteria > Chloroflexota > Anaerolineae > JAKLPW01 > JAKLPW01 > JAKLPW01. Next base: position 9,143 of record JAKLPW010000514.1, read on the forward strand.
TACCGGGCGGATCCGCCCTTCCTGGTAATTCAACGCGATGACATCATCTACACCAAGGAGTGAGTGAGTGGCTACGAACATACGCCTGGGTTTCTTCGCCTATCCCTGGGATCTGCTGGATGAGGGCATAGACATCGCCCTGGACGCCATGGCAGAACGCTGTCAGTGCAATGCCATTGCTTTGAGCGCCAGTTACCATAGCGGGAGGCTGTTCCGCCCGCGTATGAACGGTCCGGTGACCTGCCAGCGCTCCGGCGCTATGGTGGCATTCATCCCCAACTCATCGCACTACGAGGCAGGGGCTCCGCTGCCAGCAGTGGATCGACGCCTGACTGAGGCGAAGGTACTGAAGCGCGCTCGCGAGAGGTGTGCAGCCCGGAACATTGACTTCGGTTTATGGGTCGTGGGTCTGCACAACTCCACGCTGGGGAACGCCGATCCTGACCTCTGTATGCTCAACTGCTTCGGGGACATTTACACTTACACCCTCTGCCCTGCTAACCCACGGGCCCGGGCATACTTGCGCGGCCTGGTGACAGACGTCTGTGCCCAATTCCACCCTCAACGCATCTTGCTAGAGGCCATCGGCTACCTGGGCATTCAGCACGGGGTACATCACGAACTCTTCATGCAACCCCTGGGCGAGGCGGAGCGAATGTTGTTGTCCCTTTGCTTCTGTCCGCACTGCCTGGCTCGCGCAGCCGAAGCTGGTGTGGATGGGCAAACGGCCCAAAAGCAGGCTCGACGATGGGCCAGGAACCTGCTGGCCGAGGAGAGAGGCTGCCTGCCGGTTGATTATACCGTTGCCGAGATGCCCGCTTTGCTGGCGGAATCTCCTGATCTGTACGCTTACCTACACGTGCGTGCCGAGACTACTGCATCCCTCGTAGCAGAGGTCCACGAGATTGTGGCGGCACACGGCGCGCGACTGGAGACTATGCCAACTAGCTTCGTGCGGCCCACTTCCCGTGCCTGGCTGGAGGGCGTGTCACTGCGGAGGCTGGCCGAAGCGAGCGATACGCTCTGTCCCCTCCCCTACTTCACCAACCCGATGGAAGTGGCAGCCGATCTGCGCTGGGTGAAAATGATCGCCGGAGACGTGCCCCTCGTGGCAGGACTCAGTGCTTGCTATCCCTCAACCCATTCGGTAGAGAACCTGACGACTAAAGTGATCTCCTGTTTGACTGAAGGAGTCGAGGGGATATACTATTTCAACTATGGCCTGCTGAGCGAGCAGCGTTTGGACTGGGTGGCTGAAGCTAACAGATGTGGGCAGCGACATCAGAGCCAAAGTGGATGAGTTGAAGAAACGGTTCATCAGCGAGCAGTGGCTACACGGGGTCGATAAGAGCAGGTAGGGATGACAATTCGGGATTGATGACGATGCCAAGGATGGCGCTGCACTCACGCGGCGCTCAGTGCTCCGAAATACTCTGTGTCGAAGGTAGCAGGGACTCGTACCCTCTCATGGAATCTATTGCACGCGCGTCTCAAAGATCCCTGTCTCGTCGTTATCCGGATTCATCCTCAGTCGCCATTCGTCTTCCAGCCGTTTAGCGTCTTCCAGCCGACTGAAGGTTTGTACAATAACAGGAATACCACTTTCGACTTTGACCACGACCCACTGCAAATCAGATTGCTTCCCTGCAAGCATTCGCCCCTCCTCATCATTCAGTTCTGATTCGGCAGAACTTAGAGATCAGAGTAACTCCGGCTGCTGATCTCATCATACAGCCTCTCGCCTAGCAGGCTGTCGGAGAGACGTAGTTTAGCCCCTTGTGGGCGGTTTGTGAGCGGCAAAATAGCTCAAAAACAAGCCGAAAACGGGCACAAGGCCCTATGCTACGGGGCTCTCCGACAGGC
>JAKLPW010000515.1 GCA_022013675.1 Anaerolineae bacterium
ACCACCCGCTGCACGATAGCGTTTATGCGTTGTTCATCAAGCACCATCAGGCCTCATCACCTTCGCCCACTTCGCGATACTTGTGGTACTTTATCGCACCACCCACTTCCCACATGTCCACGATGGCCATGATCACGCCGTCGATGGGACGGCGATCCGTGAGGACGGTCTGACGGGCACTGCTGCCAGTGGCATAGAGCACTATCTCTCCAACGCCGGCGCCGACTGCATCGGCCGCAATGACGTAACTACCCGTCTCGACTCCCTCGATGTCAATCTGTTTGACGATCATGAACTTCAGGCCCTCGATCTTGGGGTCCTTGCGAGTGGACACCACCGTGCCGACCACTTTGCCCAATAGCATCTATTCCTCTCCTGACGGGGAAGAGTCCCCCATAGCACACACTCCAATGCTCCACCGGCAACAATGGCATTGGTGGCTCGCGGGCGAGCCGAAGCTCGCCCTATGAACCTGGGGTTCCCCCTACCTACGAGCCTATTCTCCCAACTCTGCCTTGACCTGCTCCTGGCGGCCCAAGGGCAGCACCATGTCAATGTTGACATGCGGGCGGGCGATAACGTGCACGGAGACCACTTCGCCGACCTTCTCGGCTCCCCGGGCCCCAGCTTCTACAGCCGCCTTCACCGCCGCCACATCTCCTCGCACAATACAGGTCACGTAGCCACCACCGATCTTCTCGTAGCTTACCAGATCGACCTTGGCTGCCTTGACCATGGCATCGGAAGCCTCGACCATCGCCGCAAAACCCTTCGTTTCGATCATACCCAATGCTTCTGCCACTAGTGTATGCCTCCTTCAGTTGATGTAGCTTCCTTGACTAGGACCTTTCTCTGCTCTTCTGGGCGACGCCTGAGACGCTTTCGATAGCTCTCACGGCTGCCTCGCTTCCCACCATGATGTCGCGTTCTTCGCCTCCCAGCCAAACGCGCCCATAGCTGCCGTAAGGCTGCACCTGGACGATGGTGATCTCGGCTGCCTTCTCGGCCTCGTTGGCGGCCAAGGCCGCATAACCCGCCGGCTCCACCTCCATGACAAAAAGAGTCTGGTCGGCGATGAGCATGGACCCCTTGCGGTTGCGGTTGATGATCTGGGCCTGGTGAGCATCTACCTTGCGAATAACCTGGCTGGAACGTATCTCAGGCTCGTAGCGCTGCTCTGGCGTCAGATCCAACGCTTCCAGGATAGCGCGCCCCGCATCTCGCACGTCGGCCTGCGAGCGGGAATGAACTTCAAGGAGACCAAAAAGGCGTTCCACCACCTGCACGGCGGGCTGCACATTGGTAGCCTTAAGAGCAACGTCCATCACGCGGTTGATCTCGATGCCAGGAGAGATCTCCACCCACAGGGAAGCATCCCCAGCCAGTGGCAAGAACCCGCGTGCCGTGGAACCGATGAAAGCCGCCATCTGAGGCTGCAGGCTATCTAGAAAAATATATGTACGTAGTTCGACCAAGTCGCTCCTCCTTCGCTCTCTTGATTGCGATGCGTTATCTTCTCAGTTGACCTTACAGATCATGCTTCCTGCGGCGCTTCCTACTGTGCTTCTTCAGCTTCCTGCAGGATCTTCACACCCGCACTAGCGCCAATCCTCGTAGCGCCAACGGCGATCATCTCGGCAGCATCACGGAAGGATCGTATCCCACCCGCTGCCTTGACGCCCATTTCTTCGCCTACTACGCGGCGCATCAACGCGACATCAGCCAGCGCTGCTCCAGACGGGCCGAAGCCGGTGGAAGTCTTCACGAAATCGGCCCCCGCCTGCTTTGCCAGCGTGCAGGCGATGACCTTCTCCTCGTCGGTCAACAAGGCAGCCTCGATGATGACTTTGCAGTGCGCTCCACCCTGATGGCAGACTTGCGTTACGGCCCCGATATCCCTGAGCACCAAATCGTAGTCTTTGCTCTTGAGAGCGCCAACGTTGATGACCATGTCGATCTCGGAGGCTCCGTCACGAATAGCCCTCTGAGCCTCGAAAGCCTTCGCCTCCGGCGTCGTCGCCCCCAGTGGAAATCCCACCACGCTGCAGACCCGCACCTGAGTCCCTCGCAGTTGTTGCGCGCAGTAGGCGACATTGGCTGGGTTCACACATACCGTGGCAAACCCGTGCTGTTTCGCTTCATCACAGAGTTTGGAGAACTGCTCAGTGGTGGCATCGGCTTTCAGCAGCGTATGATCTATCATGCCAGCCAAGGCCGCAGTGATCTGATGGACTCCCAGCGAACTGCTCACCCGCGAAGCTCCGGCTTCCACAAGTTCCTGCACTCGATCGGGACACTTCTCGACGCAAAGCTCACAGCTCAAGCAGACACCATTGACATCCAATGTACAGATGGAACCATTCTCCTCCGCGCGCAGGACCGCCACGACCTCGCGTGTGATCTGCTCTACCAGTTGCTCTACCGCGGCTCTATCCATATCGTCATCCCGCCTTCAGGAAACGCTTCTCGATGTCCATGATCTTGTCCACCCTGCGCTTGTGCCGCCCGCCAGCAAAGGGTGTGTCCAGCCAGGTCTCCACGATCTGCCGAGCCAGATTTAGGCCAATCATTTGCCCTCCCAGGGTCAGGACGTTGGCATTGTTGTGCTCCCGGCTATTGCGTGCTGTGGAAATATCGTAACACATGGCGGCTCTCACCCCGGGCACCTTGTTGGCAGCCATACAGGACCCGATCCCCACGCCATCCACGATGATCCCCCAGGCAGCCCGGCCATCGGCCACCAGCTTCGCTACCGCATAGGCGTAATCGGGGTAGTCCACCGACTCAGAGCTGGAGGTTCCGCAGTCATGAGCTTTGTAGCCGAGTTCTCCCAGGTACGTGACCAGTTGTCCCTTCAGATCGAAGCCTCCATGATCGGACCCAATAGCGACCGTCCGATCCGGTGCCGCAGCCACAACCGGCGCAGTCTTCGGCGCAGGGGCTCCATCGGGGGCAACGCGCCCGTTTTCTCCCATGCCCGCGAATACGATGCGCACCTGTCGGGCCATGGCCTGCTCCCGAGCCAGCGGCGTCAGAATGGCTCCCTGGGGCACTCGTACCTCGCCCCCTCTGGCCACGTCCATCACATCACGCTCGGTAACCAGGGAGCGCTCTATGGTGACTGTGGCACCTTTTTTAGGGGGACTCTTTGGTGAAGACGACGAAGGGGCCGAAGAGGACTTCAAGCCCAGTGTACGCTCCACCACCTGTCGAACGATTTCCGTTACTTCGCGCTCATCGACCACTCTGTATGCCTTTCCGAAGCGCTCATGCACAAGAAGCTGTAGGGATTATACACAATTTGTGGTCAAAGATCAACTACGAGCATCCTTCCTACAGAGCAATCGCATTTTACCGTTTTCGTCCCACTAGAGACACCCAAGTGAGCCTATCTCTCAGGTGATGTCCTACACGAGTATCAAAGTCGCGCCTTTTCAGGGAGCCGACTAGAAAAACCGGCATTCTGCGATTGCCCTGCGACGGAGGGGCTGGGATCCCGTTCCCAGACGAGAGGTGGCGGCTCGTGCTCAATGAGACCAAGAGATTGCCACGATATCTCTCTGCCCATGCCGAAGCGCCGCTTTTGTGGGGGACCTGGTACTACAACCGCACCTAACGCATTCTGGCCTGTTTCGTCGTGGGCGGTCCTCCGGATATTGGGGTCAAGCCCCAGAGCCCAACACCATATCTTGTACCGCCCAAACAAGTGCGGTTGTAGTATTAGTCGTACCATCCGAATTCGTCACACACTTTCTTCATGGTGTAAATATTGTACGGGGGTGTAATATGCGGAATAGAACATCCTCCCATCAACACATAGCCACCGGGACATTTCTTCCCCTTCTCAAGGGCTTCCTTGGTGACCTTGTAGACCTCCTGTGGGCTACCTTTGGCGATGACCTGCGGGTTGACGTTGCCAGCAATTATGTGGTCGGGGAAGTACTGCGCAGCGGTAACAAGATCTACCTCATGTCCAAAGCTGAGCATTGCCCGGCCTCCCATAGGGACCTGTGCCCAGAGTGGCAGGTTCTTGTTTTGCTCCCCGCAGATGTGACAGTAGATGCCCTTGACCCCCATCGCCAACACCTTCTCGTGCAATTCGCTCAGGTAGGGCAAAGCAAACTCCTCAAATTGCTTGGGTGATATCATAGCATTGCTTTCAGTGGGGGCTGCAGACCGGGCAAGGACGTGGCCTTTGCCAAAAGTGTCGACGAAGTACTGCACTACCTCCAGGATGTGATCGGTCATCAGGCGCAAGGCTCTGTGAGCCGTCTCTGGATTCATCATCATCCACATCATGAAACTCTCTGTGCCGCAGAGATTGGCCGCATGAGTGAAGGGGCTTCCGCATATGACGGCTATCTGGACCCCGTGCTTCTCTTGCAGCTTGGCAAACTCCATCATGTTGGGGACACACCCTGCCGTCTTTGCATCAGGCAATTCCAGACTCCATAGGTCCTCTTCTGACTCCACAGGACGGCGGGCGACAGACGGTCCCGACTCGTAGCGGTCTACGGGCCACCTGATTTCCCCTCCAAACTCCCAGGC
>JAKLPW010000516.1 GCA_022013675.1 Anaerolineae bacterium
ATCCCAATGCACCACCCCCGTCCTCTATACCAGCCGTCAGGAGATACGCTTCTCCTCCGTGCAAGAGAGAATGGAGGCGGGGCAGCAAATCTCGGACTTCCTCTCATCGGTGGTGCGAGCTCTTCCCTATTCACCATCCTATCTAGTGGCCAAGGGGGGCATCACCTCGCATGACGTCCTGGCTCACGGACTGGAACTTGTGACAGCCAGGGTGCTGGGCCAGATCTTGCCCGGGGTCCCTGTGGTCAAATCACCACCGGATCACCGGTTCGGGGAGATGCCCTACGTGATCTTCCCGGGAAACGTGGGCGGGTCCGATGCCCTCAAGCAGGTCTACGAGAAACTGAATCCAGACATTCGGGAGAACCGGCAATGCGCCTGCACAGGGTAGGAGCCTAACCCCCGTTGGGCGAGAGCCCCACCCCCGTTGGGCGAGAGCCCCACCAGACTCGGGCCAACGCTGGACACCTGGTGCGTCTGGGCAACCGAATGCGCCGAAATACGGAAGCGCCGAAATACGGAAGCACCGTAACACACGCAAAGGAGGAAAATGCGATGCGTCGACTGACCCGCAAAGAGAGGCTGGCCGCCGAGGTCTTTGGGTACAGCTATGCCCACTACCAGGACCATCTGGATGATGGCAACATCCGCTTCGAGGAACTGATGCCAGACGATGTGGACACGTTGGAGAAAGCAGAGCAGCAGGCCTGGGACTCGTCTCGAATAGCCCGCGCCATAGAGATAGAGGAAGGGAAGGTTGGTTTCTGGCAAAGTTTGTACCGCGACGCGAAGGAGATCGTTGACGCCCCCACTTCCGCAGAGTCTTTTCGTCGTGGGGTTCGCGTTTCGATACAATATGCCGTCGAGAAAGACCTGGCAGATGAAGCCTCAATTGAACGGCTGGTAACGCAAGTCTGCTATCGTGCTGCCGACTTTGGGTATCTGCTGGATCTGGAAAGGCGACGGCTTTCCTACTACTCACAAGACCTACGGAAAGAAACAAAGCACGATCTGGAGGCTTTGGATCTGGACTTCGGCCCGGACCAGGACTAACAAGGTATGATACAGATCCGGTTTCCTGGCTTGAGGAGCCCCTCAGAATGAGTACAGAGATGCGCACCAACTGCTACCTGCCATTCCTGGAGATCAACCTGACCCCAGCCAGGCTCCAACACTCCATCGGCGTGATGCACGTGATGACGGAGCTGGCCGAGATCTACTCGCTGGATCGTACCCAAGCGCTGACTGCCGGCCTGCTCCACGATGCCGCCAAGGACCTGGAGCCAGAGCAACAACTGGCACTAGTCGAGGAAGCCGGAGTCGAGCTGCGCCATCCCTGCGAGCGCCACCCCGTCTACCTGCACGCTACGGCCAGCGCCTGCCTGATCTCCAAGGAATTCAGCATCACCGATCGCCTGCTTCTTGATGCCATTTCGACCCACAGCTATTCTGGAGACGGCCCGAACTTCAACAGCCATCTGACCCAGTGCCTCCGATCTGCCGATATTCTGGCCCCCAGTCACGTGTGGCTAGGGATGCGGAAACTGAAGAGCGTGGTCTATGCCGGGCGCTTGGAGGAGGCGGCTCTGCTCCAGGTTGCTTGGCTCATCGAGTACTTCCACGAGCTCAACATAGCAATCCATCCCAACCTTACCAGGAGCTTCCAGGAGGCAACGACCAGACTTGCCATAGGCGATGACTTCTTTGACCGGTGGTAGATGCAAGTTTCAAGTCCGCACATATCACCACTCCTCATCACGAACCCGAGCACCCCCGGCAAGCAGCAACTTGCTCCGTTGCCCCCACCTCGGTCGCCCTCGCAGAGATGAACCGCCGCCGACACACTTGCATAAGGCCATAAGGCATGGTAGAATGCCATCGTCGGATGGTGGAGAGTAGAACCCGATACAGAGAATCTCTGGAAAACTCAGCGACGAGGGAACTGGCAATGACCTGGGAACGGATCCAGCGAGTAGATGCCGACAACGTTTTTCCGACAACGCGACGCCTGTACACTCATGCCAGTCTAGTGGCTTTCGTCGGCAATCTTGTATTG
>JAKLPW010000517.1 GCA_022013675.1 Anaerolineae bacterium
AAACACCTGGGTGCTGACGTGAGCGGCGTGACTCCGTGCCTGGTGCACGTCTAACTCCGTTACAGGTGGCAACAAGAACGCGGAAGTGGTACGCTTTGTTCGGCCACATGCCGGTTCACAAACAGGGCGGCAGGCGCTCTATGGCTACCGCCCTGTTGCCCTTCGGGCGTTCGTGCCCGTTCAAGTGGGCAAGTGGCCACAAATCAGTTGGCAGCCCTGTGTTTGCAGGGCTGTGCATGTGATGTATAATGTGGCCAAATACCTGGTAGGAAAGGAGACGACAATTGGATGAACTGAGATCAGCCTCTGAAGCTCCTCCTCGGAGCACAAGCGGGGGCAGGCGGATGAGGTTTGCTGTAGCTGGAGCCATCATCATCATCGCGATGGGATGGTTTATCCTGACGAGCATGGGGGCTTCGACGGCCTACTACCTGACCGTGGCAGAGCTGAAGTCGACCGGACCGTCCGACCGTTTGGTCAGAGCCAGTGGTACCGTTGTAGGCGATAGTATCGAATGGGACGCGCAGCAAATGCTCCTCTGGTTCGAGATTGCAGACGAGAGTGGTAGCTTGCCGGTGGTATACCACGGCCCGCGCCCGGACATGTTCATGGACGGGGCTCAGGCTGTGGCCGAGGGGATATACACGAAGGACGGTATCGTCGTGGCCACTTCTTTACTCCTGAAGTGTCCCTCCAAGTATGAGGAGGAATAGAAATGGCCGCAATCGGATCTTTGTCCCTTGTCCTTTCGTTGGTTGTGTCCTTGTACGGTGCGATGGCTGCGTTTCTGGGGGCACGACAGAAGTCTCGCAGATTTGCAGAGAGTGCCGTGAAAGCCGTGTGGGTGGTAGCGATTCTCGGCACTCTCGCCACGGCCATCCTGTTCTACGCTCTGATCACCCACGACTTCCAGGTGAAATACGTTCATCAATACACCAGCACTCATCTGCCTCTGATCTACAGGATCTCTGCATTTTGGGCCGGGCAGGAAGGCTCCCTACTCCTCTGGCACTGGCTACTGACAATTCTGACGCTCATCGTGGTCCAGCGCAGACACCCCTCAGAGAAGAATAGACGCTATCTCCTGGGTATACTGGCTCTTGCGGAGGCGTTCTTCGCTTTCCTGCTGGTTGCGACCGGGAACCCCTTTGACGTCTATGCTGCGATCCCAGTCGAAGGGGTCGGGATGCTGCCGCTGCTTGAGAACCCTGGCATGGTTGTTCACCCTCCTGTGCTCTTCCTGGGCTACGCGGGCTATACGCTGCCCTTCGCCTTCGCGCTGGCGGCTCTGATGGCCGGGAAACCGGACAGTGACTGGCTGAAGGCCATGAGACGCTGGAATCTCTTCGCGTGGGTCTCCTTGACTGCAGGGATCATCATCGGAGCCTGGTGGTCCTATGTGGAACTGGGGTGGGGCGGCTATTGGGCCTGGGATCCAGTGGAAAACGCCTCTCTGATCCCCTGGCTGATCGGAACCGCCTTCCTTCATTCCGCGATGGCAGAGGAACGACGGGGGGTGCACAGAGTATGGAACATAGTACTAGCCACTTTGGCCTTTGTTTCTTGCATCTTTGCCACCTTGGTTACCAGGGGTGGCATCATTCTGTCCGATCTGCACGGTTTCTCCCGCACTATACGGCCCATAGCCTACTATCTCATAGCATTCATGGCTGTTGCTCTGTTGGGAACCTTCGCTCTTACGTACCATCAGCGTGGACGACTGAAGAGCAAGAGAGAACTGGGGAGCCTGCTGTCCCGCGATGGGAGTTTTCTCCTCGTCAACTTACTCTTCTGTGCTGCTGCGCTGGTCGTTTTCGTGGGCACAGCATATCCGACTCTCGCGCAAGCACTCCGGGGTGTGATGGTCAGCCTCAACGCCTCGTTCTACAATCGGGCTGTCACCCCTTTCATGATGATCATAATCTGCCTTATGGGTGTCTGCCCGGTCATCGGCTGGCAGCGAGTGACGGCCAAAAGCCTGCGTAATCTGAGGGTCCCCTCGCTGGCGGCCCTGCTGGTCACTGTGGGTGCGTTCATATTCGGAGTCCTCGAGCCATTCCCCCTCCTCTCCACTACCATATGTTCCTTTGTAGTGTCTTCTCTGCTGGGAACGCTCGTCAGAGACGTGCTGGCAAGGAGACGCTCGACGGGCGAGAACTACCACAAAGCTCTTCTCACGCTCCTGGCGAAAGCCCATCGGCGCTATGGGGCCTACCTGGTGCATCTCGGCATCATACTCATGGTCATAGGAATCACGGGCTCAACGGCGTACAAGCGCGAAAAGTTGATCTCGTTGAGCCCAGGTCAGTCAGTCATGCTCGGCAGCTACTTGATCCAGTATGAAGGGTTCGCCGTAGAGACCCTGGACGCGGAGCCAGCCACCTACCAGAGCAGAGTGCAGTACTCGACTACTTTGAGCATCTTCCGCAATGGCTCGAAAGTGGCTACACTGAGGCCTGAGAAGAATTATCACTGGGTTCTGGATACGCCATGGGTAACCAACGTGGCTATCCGCAGCACCCTGAAGGAGGACCTCTATACCATCCTGGCAAGTCTGGAGCAGGATGGCCTGGCTAGCTTCCAACTGGTCATCAGTCCCCTGGTGATCTGGATCTGGATCG
>JAKLPW010000518.1 GCA_022013675.1 Anaerolineae bacterium
CCCAAGATGAGCATTCTCGTTGACGAGAGTACCGGGCTGGTAGTGCAAGGTATCACCGGGCGCGAAGGGAGCTTTCACACCCAGCAGATGCTGGAGTACGGGACGCGCGTTGTCGCCGGAGTGACGCCGGGTAAGGGCGGTGCCACGGTCTGCGGCGTGCCCGTGTTCGATAGCGTGCGCGAGGCAGTGGAACAGAGTGTTGCCAACACTTCTGTCATCTATGTGCCTGCCCCCTATGCTCCCGATGCCATCTATGAGGCTGCCGATGCTGGTATCTCGTTGGTAGTATGCATCACCGAGGGGATACCCGTCCTGGACATGATAGAAGTGTGTGATTATCTTGAACGTAAAGGCGTGCGGCTCATCGGGCCCAACTGTCCGGGGCTCACCAGTCCAGGGAAATCCAAGGTGGGGATTATGCCTGGGCATATCCACAGAACGGGATCGATCGGTGTGGTTTCCCGCAGCGGCACCTTGACCTACGAGGTGATCTATGCTCTGACCGCGCTGGGGCTGGGCCAATCTACCTGTGTGGGCATTGGCGGCGATCCCATCATTGGGAGCGACTTCGTCTCCATCTTGAGCCTCATGGAGGACGATCCCCAGACCCAGGGCGTGGTGCTCATCGGTGAGATCGGTGGGAACGGTGAGGAGCAAGCCGCGGCATATATTGCCGATAAGATGACCAAGCCGGTGGTGGCCTTCATCGCCGGACGGACGGCTCCACCTGGGCGACGAATGGGCCACGCCGGCGCTATCATTTCCGGTGCAGCGGGCACAGCCTCGGCCAAGATCGCGGCTCTGGAGGAAGTGGGAGTTCCTGTGGCCCGCCAGCCTGAAGAAGTCGCCAGCTTGATGGCCGATGCGCTTCGGGATAGGCGGGAGAACGTCTTTCACTAACGGGAGTTGCGCAGGTGCCTTTCACAAGGGCAGATCTTACCGCAGAGCGCGCCGAGAACACAGAGACTTCGCCCTGAAGGACGCAAGTTCGAAGAATGTCTGGCTCTTCTCTGAGTCCTCACTGTTCTCAGCGGTGAATATCCTCCAAACAGACACTCTCCCTGCATTATGCAGGCTTTCTTGACAGACCCTCATCATTATGCTATAATTGCTAGTGTGTTCTGGGACGTCGTCCCATTATCATAGCCTACGTCACAGCCCGGGGCGACGTCTCAAGAACGCATAAGGGGTATCGGCAATTCTAGTTCTTCTCGAGGGCGAACAATGGCGCGTACGTTGGCGTTAGATCGTCTCTTTGCTGGGAGGAGTGGCCGAGCTTCCAGGCGGAGATGGTCCTGAACTCCGTTGGCTTGCTTCCCGTCGGGAAGCAAGGATTCTGTCCTTCTGTACGTCTTTCCTCTTGGTTCTGCGGTCAACCCATCTGCGTTAGACCGCTACTTCTCGAGTTCTTCACTGCAAACCATCTACTGGCACCCTCTCTACCCAGTCCTACCTGGTTTCGGAGGGTGCGTTGCTGCCTTCGGGTCAGGTCATGCGTGCTCTGCGAAAGGCGCGGATTTCGGCTTACGCTCTTGACAGCAAGGGGTTTGGTGCTCACCGTGATAGGACCTACTTGAACCAGTTCCAGTGGTCCCACGGCGGGCACGCCTTCGCGGGATTCTGGGCATCTGTCACGGTTATGAGCATCCACCTGGACGGCGTGGCGAAGCTGTGGTAACATCTCAGACGCAGGCCATCGGGCGGGGATTGGGAAGCGCCAATCCTGCGAGGTTTGCGGTTTGGCATGACGGGCAGACGCGAATGGTCACAGAGTTCTGAAAGGAGTCAATAGATATGCCTGCTTCACCGTTGGTTTTCGACAGCGACAAGTGCACGGATTGCCGCGCCTGTGAGGAGATATGTACGTTCGTGCATTACAAACTCTATAATCGAAACAAGTCAGGGATTCGCATTAACGTCCGCTGGCCGGAGGTGACGCGCGCGTTCGTGTGTCATCAGTGTGAGGACACACCATGCGCCGAAGCTTGCCCGACCGAAGCCCTCTACGTTACCATGGAGGGGGTGGTCAAGTTCAACGCAGAGGAGTGTATCAACTGCGAGGCTTGCATAGAGGCCTGCCCGTACGATGCGATCTGGGTAGACCCCACGACGGACCGGATCATCAAGTGTGACACGTGCGATGGCGAGTATTCCTGCGTGGAGTGGTGTCCGGTGGGCGCGCTGGCCATCGCTGTTCCTGAGGAGGTGCGATAATGCTAGAGTGCTACCGAAAGCAAATGCTGCGCGTGAACCTGACCGATCGTACGTTCGAGGTATCGCCCGTGAGTGATGAGTTTCTGAGTGAGTACGTGGGTGGTATGGGCTGGGGCGTCAAGGTCATAGGGGAGGAAGTTCCCCCTACCGCCGAAGCGCTAGGGCCGAAAAACAAGCTGTTCATCAGCGCGGGACCTCTGACGGCGACGCACGCGCCCATGCACGCGCAAACCTGCATCGTGTCCAAGTCACCCTTAACCGGCGGGATCATCAACTGCTACTGCGGCGGCTACATGGGTGGCGCTATCAAGACTACTCCCTACGACTTCTTCGTCATCGAAGGCGTAGCCGACGAGTTGATGTATCTACTCATCACGCCTGAGGGCGTAAGTTTCGTGAGTTGTCCTGAACTGGCCGGACTCAATACTGAAAAGGCCGAGAAGGTGGTCCGGGAGACCTCCGGCTATCCTGACACACAGGTCATGTCCATCGGATTGGGAGGCGAGAATCGGGTTCGTTTCGCAGCCGTGATGTCTGGGACCCGTGCCTTTGGCCGTGGCGGCCTGGGAGCAGTTTTCGGTTCCAAGAACCTGAAGGCGATCGGCATTTTCGGTCAAGAGGATGTCCATGTATCTGACCCGGAAGCCTATGACACCGCCGTGAGGGCCATGCGAAAGGACGTGGATGCTGCCGTTGCCGATCAATGGAACATACTGAGCATGTTCTCGAAGGACGGGACCGGCTTCGGGATGTCGTTCAACAGTGAGAAACATGCTATGGCAACCATGAACCATCTGAAGTGCCAGTTCGACGGCGCGACCGAGATCGATGGGAAGGCGTACATCAGCAAGTATCCCACTCGAGCCATCGCGTGCCCCGGGTGCCCGGTTCATTGCGGCATGTTGCGCACCATGAACAAGCCTACGAGGTTTGGGGACGTCTGGGGGCGTGGACCGGAGTATGAGACGATGTACTCACTAGGGTCCATGTGCAACAACGCTGACAGCGATGCCCTTCTCCGAGCCAACCTGGTATGTGAAGAGTATGGCATGGATACCCTCTCCTCGGGCGTGACCGTGGCTTTTGCCATGGAGTGTGCCATGCGAGGAGTCATATCAGTTGATGCTCTAGGCGAAGACATCCCTCTGGAATTCGGCAATGGGGACGCCGTGGTAAGGCTTCTGGAGATGATTGGGCGTCGAGAGGGCCTAGGCAACATTTTGGCCGAGGGAACCAAACGGGCTTCAAAGAAACTAGTGAAGGGCAGCGAAGTGTATGCTTTGAACTCGAAGGGCATGGAATTCGCGGCCTGGATGCCCGAGCGCATGCGGGGTATAGCCCTGAGCTTTGCCACGTCCAATCGTGGCGCCTGCCACAAGCGGGCCATCATCGGGGACGAAATGTTCCGCCTGCCGATGGACTCGGTGGAGGAGAAGCCTCTCTTGACCAAGGAGATTCAGGACAAAGTGAATGCTATGTTTACCCTTGTCAGTTGTCGCTTCGCTGAGATGGGCATCCCGCTGGAGCACTTCTCGAACATGCTCTCCTCCGCAACGGGGATATCCCGCGATCCTGACTGGCTCATGAGGCTAGGTGACAAACTGTGGAACATGGAGAGGGTCTACAACATGAAGTCCGGTCTGGCCGCCGAGGATGACTGGCTTCCGGAGCGCTGCTTCGAGCCACTGGAAGGCTTGCCGGAGGATGCCATTCCGTTCTCGAGAGAGATCTTACGCGACATGATCCAGGAGTACTATCAGGTGCGGGGCTGGGACAAGAGCGGAACTCCCACAGTTGAGAAACTGGAATCCCTAGGGATCGACCCGGACTGGCCCTCAGCGTAGGATTGGTGAAAGCGTATGGAAGTGACCGTCCGTTTCTTGGGTCCGTTCGAGCAGTACTCAACTCAAAGGGAACTTCCTCTAGATCTGCCGGAGGACGCCACGGTCGGGGTAGCCATGCAGGCCTTGGGCCCTCAGCTAGGAGAAGCGTTCCAAGAGGAAGTACTTAATCGCCTCAGTCAGGTGCGTCGTATGGTGCTGGTCAATGGCGCCAGTCTGCTGGCCCACGGATGGGACACCCGTCTGGCGAATGGTGACACCATATCACTCGTGCCTCCCACTGCAGGTGGATGATGCCTGTCGTGGGAGGGTAACTTCTTAATGACTCCAGGAGGAACAATGAAGATCGCAATCGTTGGAGGAACGGGACAGATAGGTTTGGGCCTGGCCTTGCGTTGGACTCTGTGGAGCCTCTGGCAGTAGTACCTTAACGATCAAATTCTTGCACAACGAAAAGGATTATCGGGATTCAGTGCCTGCGGGCACTTTTCAGATTCAGACAGGGCTTTCAATCCCTGGCTTCTCTTATCTCAATTTGCCTGTGATGATAGGGGTCACACTTGACAGGTGAGGGCCATTGTGATATGCTTGGGGGGCGGTACTATATTAGGACGCTGTCCTAATATAGTACCTATAAAATCAAAGAGTTCCACAGTACGTAATCAAACACGTTTAGGAGATTATAGCAATGTCATTTCCGGTCGTCAAGGGAGTGTGCTACGGGCTGGCACATGCCCCGAGTCTGATTCGTCACGGATCCAAGCCCCATC
>JAKLPW010000045.1 GCA_022013675.1 Anaerolineae bacterium
GAGTACGTGGATCTGGTGTAACAGGAAGCGATCAGCGGTCAGCAGTCAGCTTTCAGATCCTGATGGGCGAAGGTCTCCTGACCGCGGCCCCCCTCCGGACGCTCGGTCAGGAGACCTTCGCGAACAGAGAGGCGGCGAACACCTCCGTTGGCCAAGGTCTCCTGAGCGCTGCCCCCGTCGGACGCTCGGTCAGGAGACCTTCGCGAACAGAGAGAGGGCTGACCACCCAAAGGTGAAAGCTGACGGCTGATAGCTGAAAACTGACCGCTGATAGCTTCCTCGCTTCCTCATTTGCACCCTACAGACAACAATAGTAAAATGTAGCCACAGCGAGACAATCGCTGCCGCAAGCAAGACACTGACCCTTTTCAAGAGGTGAAGCCATAATGTTCTACTTCGATCCGATGTACATGCTCTTTGCGCTACCGGCCATGCTGCTGGCAATCTACGCCCAATTTAAGGTTCAAGGCGCATATAAGAAGTACTCTCTTGTTCGCAGCCAGAATGGCCTGACGGGCGCAGATGCCGCCCGGGTACTGATCCCTGCCAACGGCCTGTCCATACGCACCGAGATCATCCGCGGCAACCTGACCGATCACTACGACCCACGCAAAAAAATTATGCGCATCTCAGAAGGAACCGCCCGCAACCCCTCGGTCGCCTCGGTGGGAGTCGTGGCCCACGAGCTAGGGCACGCCATGCAGGACAAGACCAACTACCCCCTGCTGCGCCTGCGTTCGGGAATCGTGCCCCTGGTCAACATCAGTTCGTGGATGGGCTACATTCTGTTTACCTTGGGCGCGATCATCAGAGCCTCGGGACTGCTGTGGCTGGGCGTCATTCTTTTTTCCGCCGGTGCGGTCTTCGCGCTCCTCACCCTTCCCGTCGAGTTGGACGCCAGCAAGCGGGCGCTCAAGATGCTCAAGGCCAACAACCTGGTCACATCCCAGGAACTCAGCGGTGTCAAGGCCGTGCTCTCCGCCGCCAGCCTCACCTACGTGGCGGCCCTTGCCCAGACACTCTCCCAATTGCTCTACTTCGTCTTCGTCGCCCTGGGCATGGGAGGTTCTTCACGCCGACGATCATAGCGCGGCCTCTGCCCGCTCCGACGCATCCAAAACAGAGACTTCCGAAGTTTTCACCCAATACCTGCGAGCCCTTCTGCGGAAACGAGCCCATCAGAACCCGAACAGCATCTATGCCGCAGAAACTTCGGAAGTCTGGACACCGTGCAGAGCAATTTCGCTACTTGACAGCCTTTCTGTTCTATGCTATAATCTTTATACCATAGGGGGGTATCCTATGCGGAATCATTCGACAGCCAGGAGGCGGCGTTGGAAAGCGCAAAAGCACAGACTACCGCCATCCCCTGGGTGGATGACTCGCAGTGCCAAGTGTGTCGGGTTTGCGTCGCCCAGGTGGTATGTCGCAGCAAAGCGCTCATCCGTCTGGACAGAGACGAACCGCCCTTCGTTGACGCCAGTCGTTGCTACGGATGTCAGCTCTGCATTGCAGCATGTCCACACGATGCGATGAAGAAGGCGCTCGCCTATCAGCCCGTCGATGCTTGATGACTCCACACAAGGCCTATCTACCCAACAATTCAAGATTACACATAGGAGAACAAGGAGACAATGGCAAGCAAATGGTTGAAGTCCCTCAAGGGGGAGAAAGCGGAGGAGTCATCCTCCTCAGAAGGCAAGAAGAGCTCTGTCGTCCATGTGTCGGATGCAGACTTCCAGAAGGTCGTCCTGGAAGCATCCACGGCGGTGCTGGTGGATTTCTGGGCCCCCTGGTGCGGCCCGTGCCGCATGGTCGGTCCCATCGTTGAGGAGTTGGCCTCGGACTACAAAGATAAGATTCTGGTAGCCAAAGTCAACACCGACGAGAATACTCGCCACGCCACACAGCTCGGTATCCGCGGCATTCCCACCCTGATCGTCTTCAAGGATGGCCGCGAGATCGATCGCATCGTTGGAGTGACACCCAAACGCGAACTTGAGAAGAAGTTGGACGCTGCACTGGTATAACAGCCAGCAAAAACCCTGAGAGTATCAAAGAAATAACTCGGAGGATTATCATATGTAGGAAACGAAATCTGTTCTGTTCGGTTCTCTACCAGATCATGAACGGCTATTGCCGCACTGAAAACCTCCAAGGTAGTACAAATGGAAGGTTCAACACCCTTCCCTTACCAGTTGTCACCCAAGTAACCATCTGAAAGGAATCTAAGACTAATGCCAATCTACGAATATCATTGTGAGGAATGTGGTGAGAAGTTCGAGAAACTCGTCGCCTCCTTCCGCTCGGCAGCGGAAGCCGACTGCCCCAAGTGCGGAAGCACCAAGGTCAAGAAGATACTCTCGAGCTTCTCTGCACGCAGTTCTGCCGCGAGTAAGAGCAGTCAAAGCTCTTGCGCATCATCGGGTTGTGGCTGAAAGTTCTAACCGGGAAGCGGGTCGCTTCCCCTAGACTCGATTGGAGCCACTTACCATGACAGATAACGTACATATGTCGCCTGAGCTACGGCGCGACTTAATCGCCCGCCTGAGGCGGATCGAAGGGCAGACACAAGGCGTTCAGCGTATGCTGAAAGAGGAACGAGATTGCAGTGAGGTCATCCACCAGCTCGCTTCCATCCGCGCGGCAACTCGCAGCGCCAGCCTCGCATTGATCGAGCAGTACGTTCTTGCGCGACTCCATTCTGCACCTGCCGACAAGGAGGGTCAAGGACTGGAGCGTGCCATCACCGATATTCTATCGGTACTGACACACGCGCCCTAGCAATCAGGAGGTACTCTGAGAATGGATAAACTGAACCAAATGGGGATTGGGCTTACGGACATAGCCCTGGTCCTCTTGATAGTGTTCTGGCTCGTTTTCACTTTCTACCTAGCTCCCAAGCTAGGTATCCCGACCTGAGCTGCCCGCGCTTGTAGCGTGGAGTCTCCACGCCAGGAAACCACCACCATTGAACAACCGGTGGAGGATGGTAGCAGCTATCAATCCCCGACCGAGTCATCTGCGTCTCAGTAGCAGGAATTACGTTGCTAGAGACTGAAAGGTGCCGGGGACCTAACCCGCGTAAGTCCAGTCAGTAAATGTGTCCTGGACGCGCCAGGACACGAGCGACGCGTGAGAAGTGTAGGCTAGAGAGAAAGGAGTGCCAAGATGTCTCTTTTGCAGGATAAGGATCGGGAGCAAGTCCAGCAGCTCTTCGCTGGCCTCTCCAACCCGGTGAAGCTGGTCATGTTCACCCAAGAGCTCGATTGTGAGTTCTGCGCCCA
>JAKLPW010000519.1 GCA_022013675.1 Anaerolineae bacterium
CCAGCCAAATGCGATTGCCTTGCCTGGATACACGAGGCAAGGGGCAACGCCTGCCCCTTGCCCCACGACATGCTTCATCCCTGCTCTTAGTGATGCTCTGGGTGGTCCTCCACCGGTGTGTGACCGTGATAGTATCCGAGTTGATGCATCTGTATGTGCAGAGTGCGATGCGCAGACGTCAGAACCAGACGCATG
This sequence comes from Anaerolineae bacterium, assembly GCA_022013675.1. Classification (GTDB taxonomy): domain Bacteria; phylum Chloroflexota; class Anaerolineae; order JAKLPW01; family JAKLPW01; genus JAKLPW01. Next base: position 196 of record JAKLPW010000519.1, read on the forward strand.
CGCTTGTAGGCCACGTCCTCGGCCCGCGTGCCGACCGTATCCAGATATGCCAAGGTACCTTCTATCTGCTCGAGGATGGTGACGGCATCCGCTGCGGCTAGCATACGCGATCCATCGACCGTGATCATGACCGGCGAGGAGTGCGCAGCTATGATCTCTGGCTTATCGGCACAATGCCCCCGCACCAGCAAAGCCAGCCAGGAACTCTTGTCGACCTTGACGGACCAGTGCCCGCTGCCCTCTTCGGGTGCAACCGCCACGCTCTCTCGAATCTCGCCATTCACGATCAGCTCGACGCGAGACATCGGGACAGTGACACTGGCAACCTGCCACATCACATCGACCGTACCCTCACCTGTAGGCAGATGACAGTTTTTGACACACACCGGGGAGGGGTTGGGCGCGCACGTCTTGAGACATGCACCAGCCCCTTTTATCGCAGACGAGGATTGATCTGCCTTCCGAACCATCCTCTAGCAGCCTCAAGCCCCTGTTCCTCAACAAGTTGCGTGAAGTTCCCCTGCAGGTACTTGTGATGCTTCTCCTGATCTGAGTCCCAAGGAGCTGGACAGGACTCTATCTCATCTACCTCGTGCTGCCATTTCAATCCAGGCTCCCATACCAGCCTCATAGGAGTGTCTGGGGGGAAACCGTGCTCTTCCAACCAATCCTCAACATTGCCGACGAGCAACTCGATGCGAATCATTTTCATTCCCCGCCGCAAATGCTTGACTGCCTGGTCATGAGGTAAGGGTTTCCCGTATGACAAACGGTGAAGGATATCGTCAGGATCCAGGTCAGAGCGCTCCCTGTACTCGAACAGGAGGTCCATGTCAGACGGATTGGGTTTCTCGGTTAATAAGCTGCCGAACAGATACAGGCGAAGCGGAATGACAGGGAATTCTCCTGCTTCGTCTATCCGCTGGCAGATTGTACGCAATTTGCGAAACGCGTCTCTACGCTTCATACACCCACCTCTTTTGCAGTGCGTGGGACGAATGAAAGGCCCTGATGCTGATGGTTCTTTGGCTTCTGGCCTATGAGCAGACGACGGCTTTCAGGACACACCCAGCGATTTGCTGGGCGGCCTCCTCATTGTCTTTTGCAGCCCCTCTCTTTGGCCAATAGTGCTCATCACTAGGCTGCTCCCTGACTAAGCGTGTCAACGACTTGCCGGATCCTCTTTCTCACCTTCTTGTAATCGATCTCCGCCCAGGCTTCCAGTATCGGAATGTACTTCTTGTCCCTCGTTGCCTCGACCTTATCGAGCAACAACAGTATCATGTCTCTGGCTCTATCCTTCAGGTAATTCATATCAAACTGTTCGCAACCTGATTCCAGCATTTCATCAAACTCGTGTAGCAACTCGCCTGCGTAGGTTTCTCTCTCGATTTCCCATCCCCGGTCAGTATAGCACAGCAGTGGCAAGCGATAGTCATACTCGATGTCCAAATACCCGTTGACAATCGTCCAGTCCACTCTCGCTAGAATCTGGTCCATGGTTAGAGGTGCGTAGTATCCATAGACTGGGCTCTTGTCCAGGCCCAATTCCAGCACTTTCTTTGCTCGTGACCCCTTCAAGACTTTTACCAGGAGTGAGCGTCCTCCACTCCTGATCAAGTCATCCGCGCCTCTTAAAATGGCTGCGATTTCCTCTTGGGGCAAATGCATGAGCCCTTTTGTATCCAGCGTATACCTTACTCGCTGTACTTTTCGACCCATTTGGACTCCCTCCCTGTCGCTTTCATTTCTTCGTCTTCGGGTAGATCGTAAGGGAAACCGTAGCAGAAGGCCAAAGCCGGTTGCCATCCCTCTGCTCAAGGTGGGTCCGTGACCCGACGGCCCACCAACGCCAGTCGCGGACTGGCTTGCAGCAGAATGTGTCCCACGTTTGCGACAAGCTGCGCCCCTCATACGCATCGAAGCGGCATGTTGCCAGGACGTCAATCGGTAGAAAACAGCTAGATGCGATTACCCTGCCACACTGGGTGTAGAGACGCCATATATGGCGTCTCTACAGAACCTCCGACATTGCCACAGCTTCGCCCTCTCCACTCACCTCAAAACTCCCGATGAGAGTGCTCTTCACCTCACCAGCGGAATCCTTGGATTCAGGCTGACACCCGCCGACGCTAATCCTGAACTCGCCCGGCTCAACTA
>JAKLPW010000520.1 GCA_022013675.1 Anaerolineae bacterium
GGACATAGAGACGGCCCAGGCCGTCCTGGACGAGCTGCTTACCGTCCACGCTCCCTACTTAGCGCAATTTGCGGCGCAATTTGCGTCGCAGTTTGCATAGTTCGGAGGGCTTCCAGTCGCTTGACAGGATTAACGAGTGTGTTTGGGTGCTCGCCATTCGTTCAGCCAGCGTACTTGGCCAATCCACTCATCTGCTTGTGTCTCCGAAAGCAGGCGATCCAAAGCCGCTATCAAACCGGATAGTGTCCAACTGGCCTGGGCTGCCAGGACGATACCTCCATGCTTGGGATATCGCTGGGCAAGCGCCACGAAATCGCGAATGTTAAACGTGAAGATACAACGTCCCCACGCGGTGGCACCTAATAGTTGGGTTTCATCGTCAGCGTCCGATGCCATCCATCCGTTAGGCGTTCGCGTCACATCGTGACCTCGTGCGACCAGGGCTTCTTGAAGAGTCTTGATGGATGTGTCGGCATCCAGGTGGAGTCGGGATCTGAGATCAGGCACAGGCCATCTCTTCCATCCCTTGTTCGGCCGCAATCGCGGCCGCAATCGCGGCATCTACCTCCGCACGATGGGCCTCATAGAAGGCCAGGGCTTCCTTCACCTGTGCCTCAGGCAAGCTGTACTCAGAGGCAATCTGAACCGGCGCCATACCCCATTGGTGTGCGGCTATCACCACCGTCTGCACACGGATGCCTGTACCACGTAGTCTCGGCACGGGCTGTCCTGCAGCCCCACGACGGTACGCAATGTGTGGAAAAGCAGGGTCGTCAAGGCTGTGAGCGAGTGCTCCCACCTTTTCAGCCACGGCCCACATGATGAACTGATTGAGCGAGACGCCTTGGCTGGTTGCCCATTCCTCCGCTTCCCGTTTCAACTGAGCAGGTAGATTCAGGGGATATCGTCCCATTTGTCTCTCCTGACACTCACATTGGTAACACCCACATGGGGGCAGTGATATCTTATACGATACCTTCGAAAGTATCATACCATACCTTTAGAAGATTGTCAAAAGATGTCACGCCTCATCTGATTCACAGAGGGCTCGAATATTGGCCCTCAAAAAAGTCGTTTGCGTAGCTCGGAGGGCTTCCTGTCGCTTGACAGGATTAACAGGATTCTTGGCTTCATTTCATTATGATGGAGTGTGAGCCGTCGGGTCGCGAGGGCGGCGACTGGAACAAGAGCGGATTCTGGACAGAGAAAGTTAGCCCATCGCCTCGGCATTGATACAGCTACGCCGGGCCGTCGTATCACCTAGGACTCAGGAAGCCGAGCTTGCCCATAGAACGCATCCATGATATGCTACTGACGTGACACGCGTGAAGCTACACGAGCCAGATGATGGGGGAGAATGCTTATGGGGGTGTGGGTACGTAGAATCGTCATCACCGCTCTCCTGCTGATCGGCCTGCCACTCCTGGGGCTGAGCGCGGGATTCGCTCTCCTACGTGGATGCAAGGAGGCGGATGCCGAGAGCTGGCGATCTCTTGGCGCGCCCGCGGAGGTCCCCGTGGCGATTGTGGACGCAGACCTCGATACGGTCTGCGTGCGCGGGCAGGACGGATCACTATTCGAGTGCGATCATACCGGCCCCACCAAGGACAACGCCTGCTGGAAAGAGGTGGATCAGCCGCGGGAGAAGGATCCCTACGTGGAGCACCGCAACACCTATCAGGGGGACATATCTTCCCCACCTGGGCCGGTCAAAGATGCTCTCGACGTGAGCCGACAGTTTGCCGAGCGGGCCTCACATGCGCGCTACGCCCTGCTAGAGGATGGGTCAGTCTGGCTATGGGACTACCACGCTGATGCTAACACCAGCCTTCTGCTATTGGCAGGCCCACCCATAATCGGGCTGGCGCTGGCGATCGGCATCGTGTTGGTGATCTGGCTGGTAGCTGGGCTGCGGGCACTGATGAGAGGGCTCAAGGCCAAAGGCGAGAGCTGAGGCAGGGAAAGGATCGGGCACTAGCTCTGCAGTCTGCAGACGCTTTCCTCGGTACAGGGCCGCCCTTCCACTCGCGGCACCTCGGAAGGCAAGCCTTGCGCAAGTGCCTTAGACACTGTCGAATCAGCTAGTCAAGGGTGTTACTTCAAGAGCCGCAGTAGGTTGCTGAAGTCGTCCGTCCATAGGGGCAGATTTGCAGGGATTGGTGGTCGCTGCGCGCTATGGTCTGCAATGGCTGGCAGCTCCAGAAAATCCTGCTGGCGCGTGAGCAACATCCAGACAGAGTCGTAGCTCTGGATGCCGTCCCCTCTATCCTCAATGAAGGCCGTGCCCAGATCGAACTCATCGGCCAATCTGTATATCTCCAGGCCAAGGTCAAAGTATCGGTTGGAGACGTTTATGGCCATGATCCCGTCTTGCTTGAGATGCTTCAGGTAGATCTCGAAGGCTTCCTTAGTGAGCAGGTGAAGCGGCATCGAATCGCCACTGAAGGCGTCCAGCACCATCAGGTCAAAGTTCTGAGAGTCACCGCTCGCCAACTCGCGTCCCACCGAGACGCGCGCCTCCCCCCGCATGCTGCCACCATCGCCCTGCGAACCC
>JAKLPW010000521.1 GCA_022013675.1 Anaerolineae bacterium
AGCATCGGCCACGGTGCTTAGCTCTTCGCGACTGATGACTAGCGGCGGCAGTAGTCGCAGCACAGTGCGTCCCGCCGGAAGTGCCAGCACGCCATGACTCATCAATGCCTGTAAGTAGGCCTGCCCCCGTGTGCGCAGTTCAATGCCTATCATGAGCCCCAGCCCACGCACTTCGCGGATGCAGTCTGCCTCAATACGCCTCAAGCGCTCCATGAGCCAGGCTCCCTCTTTGGCAGCGTACTCTGGTAAGTCGTGCTCCAGTATAAATCCTATGGCGGCCCTGGCAGCGGCACAGGCCAAGGGATTACCGCCGAAGGTGGAGCCATGTACACCCGGCTTCAAACCCTGCACTCTGGAGCCTATCATAGTAGCGCCCATGGGCATCCCGCCCGCGATGGCTTTTCCAAGGCAGAGGATGTCCGGCACGAGATCGTGGTGTTGGCAGGCGAAGAGCTTGCCGGTGCGTCCGAAGCCGGTCTGGACCTCGTCAACGATCAAGAGGATGCCTCTCTTGTTGCACAGGGAGCGTAAGCCCTGGAAATAGCTGGTGCTACCGGGGCGCACTCCTCCTTCTCCCTGAACGATCTCCACGATGACTCCGGCGACGTCCTCCGTCAGTGCGGTCTCCATGGCCTCCAGATTGTCGAAGGGCACGTGAGAGAAGCCCGGCACCAGTGGCTCAAAAGGCTCCCGGTACTTCTTGTTCCAGGTTGCGGAGAGTGATCCCATAGTCCGTCCATGGAACCCCAGCATGGCCGCGACGATGCCCGAGCGACCGGTGCTCAGGCGAGCGAACTTGATAGCGGCCTCTATGGCCTCGGTGCCGGAATTGCACAGGTAGACTCGTTCAAGCCCCGGCGGAGCAATGCCCACCAATACCTCCAGCAGGGCAGCCCGCTGGTCGTTATACAGAATGTCGGGACAGGTGATCAGTGTCTGCGCCTGGTTGGAAATGGCCTCTGCTACGGCTGGATTGCAGTGTCCCACAATAGCCACGCCATGCCCGGCGATACAGTCGATGTACTCCCGTCCGTGCTCGTCCCACACTTTCGCACCCTTGCCGCGCACGATGGCTAGGTCTCGCTTGGGATAGACTCCGCTGGTGTAGCGCGATTCTGTTCCTATAATATTCATGTCAATCTCCTCTTCTCATCTCACTCGATCAACGTTCCTTTGCCTGCCAGTGCCGCGCGCACGGGATGCCTAACTCGTCCGTCAGAGAGTATCACGCGCTTCACGCCGTCTTGCAGTGCTTCGGTGGCCGCCAGCATTTTGATGCGCATGCGCCCTTGGGCGTGCGAAACGAACTCCTCGATCCCTGCCTTATCAATGCGGTGGATCAGTGTGGTCTCGTCTGGGAAAGATCTGAGCAAACCCGGGACGTTGGAGAGTATGATGAGTAACTCTGCGTTCAAAGCGCTGGCGATCCTCGCTGCGGCGCGGTCGCCGTCTACGTTGATGGCTTCATGTTCGTTGCTAATGGCGGGCGGCGTGATTACCGGGAGATAGCCGTTATCCAGTAACAGCCGCAGGAGGTTCACGTTGACTTTCTTCACCTTGCCAGTGTAGTCATCGTGCAGCACCATACGGCGCCCGCCCTCCACGATTCTGAGCGATCTCTTGCGGGGCCCTTCCAACAGCCGGCCATCGAGTCCACTAAGGCCGACGGCATTGACTCCCAGTGCCTGCAATTGCTCGACGATGGACTTGTTGATCTTGCCGCAGTACACCATTTCGAAGATGGCCAAAGTCTCTCGGTCTGTGCGCCGGCTCTGATACCCTGAGACCGAGGTCACGAATCGGGGTGGATGGCCCAGCTTCTCGGCGATGATGTTGGTCTCATTTGACCCGCCATGCACCAACACGAGTTGTTGGCCTTTGTGTACCAACTCCGCTACGTCTGCACAGACGGCTTCGAGAGATATACCTTCGCTCCCGCCGGCTTTTATGACCAGCATGATCCCTCCTTGGGTACGTTCATGCTCATTCTCAGAGAACGATGGGTGATTGCGGGCATCTTGGGCTGACCGCTGATCGCTGATAGCTGATAGCCTAGACAGGATGCAATCCTGGGAACTCCAGTCCCAGTGTTTCTTCCCAACCGCACATGATGTTCATGGCCTGCACAGCGCTTCCGGCTGCGCCCTTCATCAGGTTATCTATGGCAGCGATAGAAACGATGCGTCCCGTTTGGGCGTCGAAATCGAACCCTACGTCGCAATAGTTGCTGCCTGCTAGGAGTTTGGGCTCTGGATAGCGGTGAATACCCCGGAGCGCGCGTACAACACGCACGAAGGGCTCGTTGTCATAGGCAGCACGGTATGCTTTCCACAGTGTCGCCAAGCTCAGTTCGTCTTTTCGCGTCTGAGGTGCGAATACGTGAGCGGTCGCCAGCACGCCGCGCACCAACTCTACGGAAGTAACTGAGAGGTGTATAGGAAGCGGGCCTTCTGGCCCGTTGAGCTCCTGAAGCACCTCGGCGGTGTGGCGGTGACCCGTGGGCGCAAAGGAGCGTACGGCATTGCTCCGTTCCGGGTGATGGCTGCTGGGGCTTGCCTTCGCACCGCCTTCTGACGATCCCACTTTGAGATCCACGACGATGTCGCGGTTGCAGTCGACCAGCCCGCCGCGCACCAGAGGCCATAGAGCCAGGTTAGTTGCTGTGGCATTACAACCTACCCCGCTGACGTAGCTGGCATTCCGAATCTCTTCGCGATGTAGTTCCGGGAGGCCGTAGGTAAACCTGTCCAGCCATTGTGGCGCTTGGTGTTCGTGCCCATACCAACGAACATAGTCGCTTGGATTATGAAGCCGGAAATCAGCCGAGAGGTCCAGGATTCGCGGAGCCTTCGCCGCCAGGTCATCTATGCGGCTCATGGCCTCGCCATGGGGAAGCGCCAGGAAAAGACAATCGCTGGGCTCAAGTTGTAAGGCACTGCTGTATTTGAGCTGGGTACGGCCTCGCAAGTTGGGGTGTGTGGCATGTACGAAGCGCCCTGTGAGGCGCTCCGAAGTCACCTGCATGATTTCAATCTTGGGATGTCCAAGCAACAGCCGCAGCAATTCTCCCCCGACGTATCCCGATCCGCCTACAATGGATACCTTCATTGTGAAGCCACCTCGATCACGTATTCGACGACCTTGCCCGGGATATCCACGCCCGTAGTGGTGATGCTGTTTCGGAATTCCATGGTGTAGTTGACTTCGTTCACCAACAATCGTCCGTCGGGGGTTTCCAGGATGTCAATTGCCAGCACCCCGCCGCCCACTGCGCGTGCTGCTGCCTGTGACAGGGTATCTATCTCGGGCGTGATGGGGCAATTGGTTGCTTGACCGCCTCGGGCGGTGTTGGTGATCCAGTGAGGAGAGTGCCGGTAGATGCCGGCGATGGTCTCGTCTCCCACCACAAAGGTGCGTATGTCCCGCTGGGGCTTCTCGATGTATTCCTGGATGTAGAAAACGGAATGATGGTAAGAGCCCAGGATGCGCTTGTGCTCCAGGATCGCCTCGGCGGCCTCCCGATCGTTTATCTTCGAGAGCAGACGTCCCCAGGAGCCAACGGCAGGTTTGAGTACCACAGGGTAGCCCAGAGTCTCAATGGCTTCCAGTGCTGATTGGGGTGTGAATGCCAGCATAGTGCGGGGGCTGGGGACGCCGTTTTGAATCAGTGCTTTGGTGGTCGAGAACTTGTTGCCGCAGATGTAAGCCACCTGTGAGGTGTTGATCGTACGTACACCCCAGGCATCAAGCATCTCGAGGGAGTAGAGCGCTCGCGAATGGTTTATGCAGCGCTCCAAGACCACGTCATATCGTGAGAAGCCATCGGGGCTTGCCAGGTCGAAGACCAGCTCACGGTCATCGAGGCGATCGTAGTCAACGCCCCGGGCATCGAATGCTTCGAACAGTAGTTTCTCTTCCACGCGCACGCGGGATAGCAGAACGCCGATTTTCATGTGGACTCACCTCCGTCGTTGTTATCAAGTTGTTGGTAGCGGGCGATGATCGCCTGTGTAGCCTCGCCCGTTGAGAGTATCCCGCCCAGGTCCTGAGTGCTCGCCCCATCGGCCAGAGCACACCCGACTGCCTGCCGAATTCTTGTGGCGATGAGACTTTCCTTCAAGTGGTCGAGTAGCATTGCTGCGGCGAGAATAGAGGCCGTCGGGTTCGCAATGCCTTGACCAGCTATGTCGGGGGCTGAACCGTGCACTGGTTCAAAGATTGACGCCCGGTCTCCGATGTTTCCTGAAGGAGCCAGTCCTATCCCGCCGGCCAACGCCGCGGCTTCGTCGGATAGGATGTCCCCGAAGAGGTTGGTGGTCACGATGACATCGAAGCGCTCTGGCTCGAGGATCAGTCGCATGGCCATAGCATCGACCAGCATCTCGTCGATGGTCACTCCTGGGTAGGCATGACCGATTTCCATCACGGTGCGCCGAAACAACCCGCAGGTGGCGCGCAGGACATTGGCCTTGTGGACCACCGTGACGCGACCTCTTCGCTGTTTGGCCAGTTGGAAAGCCACATGGGCAATACGCTCCGATCCCTTTCTGGTGATCACGCGCTCGGTTATGGCGGTCTCACCGTTGGTGCGTTCCCGGCCTGCGTAGAGCCCCTCGCTGTTCTCCCTGACGATGAGCATGTCGATACCCGGACGCGAGCCTACACCCGGCCACGCCCGCGCGGGTCGCAGATTGGCGTACAAATCCAGCTCTCTCCGCAGCCTCACGATTGGGCTCCGGTAGCCCTCGACGGGGCTCAGGGGGGAGGATACTGCCCCGAACAGGGTTGCGTCACAAGATGTGACAGCCTCTATTGTTTCTTTCGGGAGGGGAGTTCCGCAGCGCTCGAAAGTGCCCCATCCTGCTTCGGCGTGTACCCAGTCCATCGGTAGCCCGGTCGCGTCCAGGACTTCGCACGCTGCCGCGATGGTTTCTATGCCGATACCGTCGCCGGGTATGCAGCAGATGCGGTAGGTCATCGCTCTATTCCTCCCCTGGGAAACGCTTGGTCTGGCGATAGTACTCTATCGTCCCGCCAGCATCCCAGATCCGTCGCACGAAGTCCGGTGGCTCTGGAAGGGGATACACTTCCCCTCCTGTTCGGATATCAGGCCCTTCTAGATCCAGTTCTACTTCCTGACCATCCTCCGCCACAGTCGTCAGATCGATCTCGAAGAGGGGGATACCAAGGTTGAGCGCATTGCGGTAGAAGATACGCGCGAAGGCAGGAGCCAGGATGGCAGCGATGCCGACCAACTTCAGTGCTCGCGGCGCATATTCCCGCGAGGATCCGCAGCCGAAGTTTGGACCAGCTATGATGATATCGCCGGGTCGAACCCGCTTGGCGAAGTCCGGGCGCGCCTCGACGAAGACGTGCGAGCGTAGAGCTTCTTCCGAGGTCATATAGGGGGCATAGCGGCCCGGTACGATTTGGTCGGTGTCCACGTCGGCTCCGAATTTCCACACGATTACCATCTTGCCCTCCTTATTCAGCGATAGATGCTGGATCGGTGATATGACCCGTGAGTGCGGTGGCGGCTGCAACCTCGGGAGAGGCCAGGTAGATTTGGGCATCAGGAGAACCCATGCGTCCTCGGAAATTGCGGTTTCCGGTAGAGACACATACCTCTCCCTTGCCCAGTACGCCCATGTGTCGCCCGATGCAAGGGCCACACCCGGGTGTGCCGATGGTGGCGCCAGCCTCCAGGATCGTGGTCAGGGTCCCATCGGCGACGATATCCTGCAACACGCGGCTGGATGCGGGGACAATCATCATGCGGGTCCCTTGGGCCAGGTGGCGTCCCTTCAGTAGACGGGCTACGGCACGCAGGTCCTGGGTGCGTCCATTGGTGCAGGTACCAATGAAAACCGTGTCCACGCTCACCTCTTGCAGTTCTCGTGCCGGGACGACGTTATCAATCCTGGGTGGGATAGCTACCAGAGATGATAGCTCGCTGAGATTCACACGAAGTGTTTGGGCGTAGACTGCCCCGGGTTCGACGATTAGCCACTCTGGTGGGGGAAAGGATGCGGCCACCTCGCCCGATGGTAGCACGAGTCCCGCTTTAGCACCCATCTCGGTGGTCATGCTGGCCAGGGTCTGACGACTGCCCAGGCTGAGAGCCTCGATACCATGAAACTCTATTGCTTTGTACATTGCGCCACGACTGCCCAGATGCCTCAGTACGTGCAGCGCCAGGTCCTTGGCACTGACAGGCCATTCGAGCTGTCCTGTGACCACGACACGGATTGTCTCAGGCACGCGCAGCCAGGTGCGTCCGCTGGCGAATATCAAAGCTACGTCGGTGGCTCCCATTCCCGTTCCGAAGGCCCCGATGGAACCGTAGGAGTTGGCGTGCGAGTCGGACCCTACAACGATATCTCCGGGTTTCACCAGCCCCTCTTCGATCATCACCTGGTGGCAGACGCCCCTTCCGACATCGAACAGTGAGATGCCCTGCTCCTGGGCGAAGGCTCGCAGAGACATCTGCGCGTCAGCCGTCGCGACGTTGGCTGCCGGGGCCACATGGTCCACGAATAGCGCTAATCGCTCGGGGGCGTGCACTTGTCTGACCCCTAGTGATTCGTGGAGCAAGTGCACTATCTGTGGAGCGATGGAGTCGACACTCATCGCTACAGCGACATCAACAACCACTACTTCACCAGCGCGCATCGGTCGTTTGGCTGCATGTGAGATGATGAGCTCCGACAACGTGGCTCCACCATCAGGATGCCATTCTTTCGCCAACCGGCTCCTCCTTTCCCTCACTGCAGGGAATCCAATTGCGTAGGATAGAGTCTACGTCATCAATCGTGAGGTGCCTGTGGTCCGCGATGGCTTTCAGGTGGGCGGTGACGCGTTTTAGATCCTGGTTGTCGAGATGCAGGTCAAGCTGCTCTGCCCGTGCAGCGACCGCGTTCCATCCCGTCAGGCGGTGGGCTATGCTGATGTAGCGTGTGAGGCCGAAGTCCTGGGGCTTCAGGATCTCGTATGTCTCTGGGTTATTCAGCACGGCCTTGGCATGAACTCCGGCCTTGTGGGTGAACGCTGTGATGCCTGTGATGTAGTTACTGAAGGGGATATCAACACCCACTGTATCAGCCACCAGCCGATCGATGGTCTGTAGGTGGGGCAGGTCGTACTTGCGTACCAGCAGGTTACGATTGGTGGCGTACATGCGCGCGATGAATCCCCCCAGGGGTGTGATACCGTTGCGCTCGCCTATGCCCAGTACACTGGTGTCCACATGGGTGGCGCCGGCTTCCAGGGCACTATAGGCGTTGGCAATGGCACAACCGCTGTCGTTGTGACCATGAAACTCTATGTCGGCTGCAATGCGACCTCGCAGCTCTTTGATAAGCCGATATACGTCCAGAGGTGTTGCTACGCCCACGGTGTCGGCGATGCCTACCCGGTCGATACCCAGGCCATCCATGGCCTCGTAGATGCGAAATATGTCTTCTCGTTCGCTGCGGAAGGAATCTTCGGTGCTGAAGCGTGCCTCTAGCCCTTTATCCTGGATGAATCTGATAACCTCTCGGCCTGTCTCAATGATCCATGGGATGTCCTTGCCGTGGCTGAATGTCCGCAGCAGAGAGGATGTTCCGACAACCACGTCAATGCCGTCCACGCCAGTGGTGGCGGCAGCCTTGGCGTCCTCCAGATTACAGCGAATGTGAGTCAGGATCCTCGCTTGCAGCCCCAGTCCTGCGATGGTCATGCAGTCGGTGTAGCTTTGAGGCGAGGCAACCGGAGACGTTAGTTCGAGGTACTCTACCCCGAACTTATCCAGGGCCTGCGCGATCTGCACTTTCTGTTCAGTGGTGAAGTTCGCCCCCACGAACTGTTCTCCCTCGCGCAACGTGGACTCGATGATGTTGAACTGCTCTATGGACATTGGTCTATTCTCCCCAGTCTTCTTCTTCCTCGGGCGCAAGATCCAGAACCAATGGATCCAGCCCCATCACCTCAAGCTCGACGCCGCAATCGGGGCAGGTCACGATCTCAGATACGAGAACGTTCTCCAATAAAAACTCCGCCGCGCACTCCGGGCACGATGCTGTCATCTCCATCACCTCCTCTCTCTCAAGATCAGGATGACTCATCGCCGGGAGCAACGCTGCGGATTCCGGCCGTTGATGAATAACAAAAAACCAGCTTCCCTTCTTGGATCTTGGAAAGCTGGCTCGGTAATCGATCTATGTTCTTGGTACGAGCAAGTCTAACCAGACCCGGGGGCCGGCTTCTTCACAGACTTGCCCTGCTTAGCGAGCAGGTTATGTTCGATCATTGTGCTTGATTCAGATCTTCCGTGCATTAAAAGCTCCACTACGACACGAACCTGTTCCCTCAGCTACTCAACTATTGCTAGTATATCACAGAATGCATGTACTGTCAAAGCGATTGACAGAGTCCTAGAACCTGGCTGAAGCATCTACTCCAGACATCGTGCCTGTATGAGTTGTAGTAGAACATCCAAGAGGGCACAAGCTTGCCCCTTGCGTGACGGGCATTCCAGGACACTAATAGCCTTGACACCGGGAAACCTCTATGGTAAGATGCTAGTATCAGAGATACAAGGCAAATAGTGTAACAAACGTTACACGACTGAAGGGGCGTTTAGTGTGTGTGCTGAACCGCTGCTGTCCACCAGTGATGTAGCCGAATATTGCCGCGTGACACGCATGGGCGTGTCGCGCTGGATCCGAGATGGCAAACTGAAAGCGTACCGTACACCCGGCGGTCATTTCCGCATCCTCAAGAGCGATTTCCGTGTCTTTCTGAAATGCTACGGGTTGCCTATGGATGCAGCCTTGTTTGGAGGTGAGGACCGAAAGCATATCCTGGTCGTGAGTAATGATCCGGATATCGCACAGCACATCAAAGAGGCCCTTGAATCCTCAGGTGAGTGTCAGGTAACAGGGTGCTCAGACGCCTATGATCTTGGTCTAATGGCTGCCACTCTGCATCCTGAGGTGATCATTGTGGACATGGCTATGCCTTGCCAAAATAGTTGCGAACTCTGCCGTCGGATTATGGGGAACCCCGTGACTGCCCATGTCAAGGTGCTGGGCTTGGTAGATTCGCTATATGAGGAAGAAGAAGAGAGATTGCGGCGTTGTGGAGTGACCGATCTGCTCGTCAAGCCGCTGGAAGGCCAGGACGTCTACCAGCATGTATGCTCGTCGCTGGTGGACTAAATCCTGACATTACGTGAGTGCAGTTGGTTGTGGGGGCACAGGCTGATCGAGACCTGTACGCTCAGTTGAGGAAGGCTGGATACTGATGGAGCGGATTTTGGTTGTGGACGATGATCCTTCGGTAGTGGATGTGTGTGTGTCCCTGCTACAAAATGTTGGCTACGAGGCAGACGGCGTGACGGACGCCTCCTTAGCATTAGACCGGGTGAAGAATGAGTCCTATGACCTGGTGCTGGCCGATATCGTCATGCCCAGGATTGATGGCTTCGCTCTCATTGGCGCAATTCACGAAATCGATCCTGGTCTTGGTATTGTTATCATCACGGCGTATGGTACCCTGGAAATGAGCATCAAGGCGTTGAGTAAGGGCGCACAGGGCTTCATTATGAAGCCTTTTGACGAGAAGCAACTGGAAACAGCGGTGGGAAATGCCCTGGCTCGCAGCAGGTTGGCGCGCGAGAGTATCCGACTCAAGGCACTGATACCTCTCTTTGAGATTAGCCAGCAGTTCATGCAGTCCAGCGATCTTGACAGCTTGCTGAACAATATCGTTCAGGTAAGTCAGAAGGAGGCCGGAGCGAGCCGTGTAGCTTTACTCCTGTTCGACAAAACATCCAAGGAGTACAGCATTGCTGCTACTGTTGGGATGTCTGGCAACGCAGTTGAGCGTGATGTCCTTGAGGCATTAGCTCCTCACATCGTCGAGCAAGGTGAATCTCTGCTTCTTTTCGATGGCGACCGCATGTCGGGTCACTTCACTCAGGCTGTGGATCAGTTGCGAGCTGCCTCCATGCTGACTCTTCCACTACGCGCGGGAGGGGTTCTGACAGGTGTCCTGGTGTTGGTCAAAGATGAGGGAGATGGTCTCTTCAGTCACGCGGATCGCGAATTCCTGACGATACTCGGAGGACAGGCTGCCGCAGCACTGGTGAATGCCCGGTTGCTGGAGGAAACTCGCCGCCGCTTGACCGAGAGTCAGGCTTTGTTGGAGTTGAGCTGTGGTATGACAGAGACACTGCAAACCGACCGGCTGCTTCAACTGGTGGTGGATTCGGCAATGCGCCTCATTCCTTTAGGGAACAAGTGTGTGATTCATCTTGTTGAAGAGGATGGCACCCTCCTCGTGCCGCACTATTCCTCAGAACCTGAGCCCTCTCGAGTAGCCAGATCCGGTATTCCTGTGGGGCAAGGGGTTGCTGGATGTGCGCTCCGCACCAGGGGGACTATCCATGTGTCAGATGTAGGCAATGATCCTCGATTCTTGAGATTGGCTTCTGCAGAGAATCTACGCTCACTGCTTGTCTCTCCTCTGTTCGTTGGGGAAAGAGATATCGGAACCCTGAGCATCAACAGTGTGGTGGTGAATGCTTTCGGTGCAGACGAGGAGCGTCTTCTAACCACTTTAGCTCATCATGCGGCTGTGGCCCTTGAGCAGGCTCGTTTGGTGGAGAGCATCGTCACCGAGAAGCGGCGCATGGAAGCCATTATCCAGAGCATGGCAGACGGGCTGATCATGTTCAATCGGGCTGGTTACGTCACCGCACTGAATCCAGCTCTGGAGAGAATGCTTGGCATACCTCGCGAGCAAGTGATAGGCCGTGTTCTGTCGGATTTGGGAGATGACGAGGCAATGCGCCGGATAGCCTCCATTTGCCGCATTGAAACGCCTGTCGAGGATGTGAGCATAGGCCAGCACGTCTTGCGAGTCCATTCATCAACCGTCTTGGACTCTGTGGGGGGGATATTGGGCTACGTGAGGGTTGTGCATGACGTAACCCGGCATCGGGAAGCTGACCGGATGAAGAGCGAATTCATCTCCAATGTCTCTCACGAGCTTCGCACTCCGCTATTCTCCATCAGAGGATTTCTCGAACTGATGAAGAGCGGAAAGGTACCTGATGAAGAGACTCGCATGGAATTCATCAATATGATGTACCGAAAGACGCTTCATCTAAACAGGCTGGTGGATGATCTTCTGGACATCTCCCGTATGGAGCAAGGCACTTTTGAGCTGGAAGCCGGCCCGCTGGCTGTCCGGCCGCTGATCTCGCATGCCGTTGCCGAAATGCAGTTCGCTGCTCAGGAGAAGGAAATTCGTCTGGAGACTTCGGTGCCCAAGGCCCTACCACCTGTCTGGGGTGATCCTAATCGTCTCGAGCAGGTAGTGGTTAATCTTTTGGATAATGCTATCAAGTTCACTCCCCGTGAAGGAGCAGTGACCGTACGGGGGAGAGTTCTTAAGGGAGAGTTGGTGATTGAGGTGCAGGACACAGGTCCTGGCATTCCCGCTGATGCCCTGGATAGGCTGTTTACTCGTTTCTATCAGGTTGATGCCTCTTCGACTCGCCGGACTGGAGGAATAGGCCTGGGTCTCTCAATCAGTCAACAGATTGTGGAAGCGC
Organism: Anaerolineae bacterium; assembly: GCA_022013675.1. GTDB lineage: Bacteria > Chloroflexota > Anaerolineae > JAKLPW01 > JAKLPW01 > JAKLPW01. Next base: position 11,603 of record JAKLPW010000521.1, read on the forward strand.
ATGGCGGGCGGATTTGGGTGAACAGTGAAGTTGGAAAGGGCAGTACTTTCTCCTTTACTGTACCCCTTGCTGAATGCAGGAGAGAATAGGGGTTATGGACAAGAGGATACTAGTGGTGGATGATGACTACACGGCTCTCCGGGTGATTAGCTATGCTCTGAAGCAAGAGGGGTATGAAGTGCTGACAGCGGCGCATGGGCAGGCTGCTCTCCGAATGGCACCAGAGGTGGACCTGGTGATCCTCGATATCATGATGCCTGACATAGATGGTTACAGGATATGCCGGCGTTTGAGGACTAACCCGGATACCCGCCAACTGCCTGTAATCATGCTTAGCGCTAAGGCGCAGGTCTCTGACAAGCTGATGGGTTTCGAAGTAGGAGCGGACGACTACGTGATCAAGCCCGTAGATCCCAGCGAACTGGTTGCCAGGGTGGGGGCTCTTCTTTCTCGTGCGAAGCATGCTGCTCCGCGAGATGCTGTTGTGATCGCCTTCATTGGTGTCAAAGGGGGAGTAGGTACCACAACCGTCACGGTGAATCAGGCCGTAGCCCTTGGCCAGCAAGGAGCTACGGTTGTCATCGTGGATTGGCGAAGCTCCTTCGGTATGGTTTGCTCTCAGCTTGGCTTGGCTCCGCAGCGGACACTGGCCGATCTTCTTGTGGCAGATCCGGAATCGGGCGAAAACAGAGATCCGGCCGCCTACTTAACTCCGTTCCGGGAGGGGATTGCGGTTCTGGCTGGTCCTCCGGGATTTGGCCTGCCTGGTCCTGTACCAAGGGAACTGGCAGGAACCATCGTAAGGCATTTGAGATCCATGGCCGACTATGTGTTGGTCGATCTACCTCCAGAGCCCTCTCCAATGGTCCGCGAGATGCTCGAAGAGAGTAACAGTATTGTTTTGGTGAGTGAGCTGGATCCTCTTTCATTGCGAAGCGGCACGGCCATGGCGTCTTCTCTGGGGAGTTGGGGTCTCCAGTGGAAGATACTGGGAGTGGTCTTCGTGAATAGAGCATGGTCTGAGAGTACTATATCGGCGGGAGACGCAGCTTCCAAGCTTGGCATTGATGTACTGGCCACTCTTCCGCCTGCTGCAGAGATGTGCTACTATGCGACTATGAGTGGGAAGCCGGTGCTTCTTTCTCAGCCGGATAGTCTTATCTCAACGTCGCTGTCGGAGCTCGCGACACAGCTTCGGCAAAAAGTAATATAAGTTCAGGGGGTAGAGGGACGCGATTCCTGTTAAGGGGCATGAGGCGGGATGATCGCCGGGAGAGGGACACGGGCTGGCAGAGTCTTGTGGGGGGGGAGAGCGATGGGCGAGAAAGCCAGAATACTCGTCGTTGATGACGATGATTCAGTGCTACGAAGCTTTGAGCTCATGCTGGGGGAGATGGGCTACTGTGTGCAAGTGGCGCGGAGTGGCGAAGAGGCTGTCGAGCGATTACGTGATCGATATGATCTGGTGTTGGCCGATCTGAAGATGTCTGGCCTTGATGGGATCACTCTCCTGCGGAAAGCAAGAGAGGTCTCGCCCGACACCGGAGTGATCATAGTTACGGGTTATGCTTCGCTGGACACGGCGATAGAGGCAATGAGAGAGGGAGCTAGCGACTATCTGCTGAAGATGACAACACCTCCTGCGATTATGGTTGCTGTCGAGCGCGCATTGGAAAAGCAGCGTCTGAGACTCCAACTACGGCAGCAGAATCGCGCCCTGGCCACGTTACATGCGGTAGCCGCCGCTGTCAGTGCGACCCTCAAGTTACCTGATCTACTGGAGGATACTCTGGATGAGACCCTGAGCGCCATGGAAGTCTCTTCCGGGGCACTTTGGCTCTTCAATGACCAAACGAAGGTGTTGGAATTGGCTGTGTGCAAGAATGGCCCGGAAGGCTTGGAGGAATCGTACGCAACTATTCCGGTAGGAGTGGGCGTCGAAGGGATGGTGTTCCAGACAGGCCGGCTGATGATCATAGAGGATGTGTATTCTCATCCTGATATAGCGCTGATCGCGCCTGATGTAGGTTCTCTGGTGTCAGTTCCTCTGGCTGTTAAGGGCAATGTTCTGGGGGTCATGAGCATTCTGGTCCCTGCGGATTCTATCATGAGCAGCGAGCGCATTGACCTGCTGCAGGGTGTGGCGAATCAGATTGCCGTGGGCATTGAGAACGCCCGATTGTATCAGCAGGTAGTCCAGCAAGCTTCTGCGTTGGAGTGCGCGAACGCAGAACTCGTGGCTACTCAAGATGCCTTGGTGCAGAAAGAGCGTCTGGCGGCGATTGGGCAGATAGGATTAACTATCGGTCATGAGATCCTCAATCCACTGACGGCCATTTGGGGACGGGCGGACTGGATGCTAGAGACATTCCCAGAACTCCCAGCGGAGGTCCTGAGTGACCTTCGAATTATTCAGGAGATGTCCCGGCGCATCAACCAGGTAGTGAAGAAACTGCAGGCTGCTCAAGATCGAACGGTAGCATGTATCGGCGATACGAGAATGATTGACATCGGTGATATTCATTCACCGAGCGGCTAGTCTCAAAGTGTCTGGGTTGAGATGTGTTGTCTGACAACTGTTCGATAACGTGGTATAATAGCTTTTAGTGCAAAATAGAGGGGAGGGGTCTTACGGTATGTTGGAATTGCCTGCTAACTTAACTGTGATTATTCAGATCATCCTGTTCATATTGGGAGCGTACTTGTTTGCTCTCTATCTGGGTTTGCTTGTTTGGACGTGGCGTGACATACGGGCTCGTTCCCGCGATCTCCTAACGGCTTTGCTCTCCTTGTTGGTAGTCCTGCTCTTCAATCTGCCAGGGCTTCTGCTCTATTTCGTTCTGCGCCCCAGGCAAACCTTGTCTGAGGTCTATGCACGGGAGTTGGAGGAAGAGGCCCTCCTGCAGGAGATCGAGGATCGTCATACGTGCCCTGAATGTGAACGTCGAGTAGAACCCGATTTCATGTTGTGTCCCTGGTGTCTTGCAACCCTGCGCAACCGCTGTTCTGTCTGTGGGAACTTGTTGAATCTGCGCTGGGAGGTCTGTCCCCACTGTGGGGAGAAGGTGCCCGCCGTTGAGGAAATCATGGAAGGGATCGGGGAGACAGTAGAGGATGAGACTGAGACGCCAGAGACGCCAGAGGATGATGTGGTCGGCGATGTAATTGTCGAAGATGAGCCGATGACAGGAGAGATGCCTGAGATCGAATAGCCTTTGCTCACAGGGATCTGCCTGGCCGGAGCCCTTTTAAGAATGGGACGACGATCCTGCATATATCCTGTCCTTACTGACGAGGAGGAGTGACATGCCCAGTAAATACACTACCATCAGCATACCTAAGGCTCTCTACTCGAAGGTGGACGCCTTGATCGAAGGAACAGGCTTCCGTAGCCCGACGGAATACATCGTATACCTGGTTCGACAGGCTGTCGTTGCTATCGAGGCTGACCGGCGACTGATCTATTCCATCCCGTATGTGGGCCTGCCTCCAGATGAGGAAGAAGAGGAATAGCACCTATTCTCAGCCTGGAAAGGAAACTCGCGCGCTGCTCCCGCGCCCGATAAACGGGTTCGGGGGCTGTTTGTTGAAGGAGATCAAGAGCCTATGACCTCTCCAAGAGAGAGATTACCTTTGGTCATCGTCGGCGGCGATGGCATGGACGCGATACTGACCGAGAAGTGGATGGCTGACGGGCATCTGCCCAATCTGGCCCGGATCTCATCTGAGGGTGGATATGGTCGCCTGCATACTACCTCTCCTGCTGAATCCCCTGTAGCCTGGTCTACCTTTGCGACGGGTCTGAATCCGGGCCGACATGGCATCTTCGGCTTTTTGCACCGCGATCCTCGCACTTATCTTCCTCGGGTGAGTATGGTAACCCTCAGAGATGGTGAGGCTGAGGGTCACAGAGAAGGGACCCCTTTCTGGGACTTCGTGGGGCGCGAGGGGTTCAGAGTAGCGTTGCTCCGCGTGCCGCTGACCTTTCCTCCCGAACCAGTGAATGGTGTGGTAGTGTCTGGGTTAGGCATGCCAGACTTGCTGATGAGCTGGGGCACATCTTCTCTCTACACTACGGAACCTGGCAAGAGACGGGAGCACCGAGTGCAGGTAGAGTGGAGCGATACATCTATCGCCACCTCGGTGTGTGGGCCCGGCGGCTCAGCTATCTCTCTACATCTCACCCTCGCTCCAAGGAACGATACGCTGACTATAGATCTACAGGGAACCCACCTGATTCTGCGGCCAAGGGAATGGAGTTCCTGGACGCCCCTGGTATTCAACAGGGGTAGTCAGGAATGGCATGGCATTTGCCGTTTCTACTTGTCGTCGCTGGAGCCCCATTTACGGCTATATCTATCGCCCATTCACCAACATCCCCTGCGGCCGTTGTACCCTTTCACCTATCCTCACGCCCTAGCGCATACTCTCGTAGACGCCATGGGGTTGTTCCCAACCCTGGGCTGGGCAGAGGATGTCACCGGCTTGAACGCCGGGCTCCTGGATGAGGCTGGCTTCTTGGAACAGGCATACTACATGTTGGATGAGCAGGAAAAGGTAACTTTCTGGGCGTTGGAAAATGAGTCGCCTGATTTGCTCATATCGGTCACGGAGGTCACTGATCGGATCGCCCACGTTTTCATGGGACGGGATCGAGGCGATGAGAGGTCTGGGGCTGTTCTTGAATGTTATCAGCGCTTCGATGCCTTTGTTGGACGAGTGGTGACCGCCGTCGGCCCTGATGCGACGGTGATAGTACTTTCCGATCATGGCTTTGCACCCATACATCATGTAGTGCATCTCAATAGCTGGCTTAGGGATAGCGGATACTTGGTGCTACATGAGAGTGAGAACAGGCCGCCACACAAAAGACCTTTCTGGCCTGACGTGGATTGGAGACGCACACGAGCCTATGCTCTGGGACTCAGTCACATCTATGTGAATCTGCGGGGAAGGGAGCGATTGGGCTGTGTGGAGCCTGGGGGAGAGTACACGCTGCTATGCCGGGAGATCGCTGCTCGGCTCTCGCAATTGAGGGATCCTGAATCGGGGGAATCGGTGGTAAGCCGGGTAATGTTGAGAGATCAGCTATACAGCGGGCCGTGCATTGATCGCTCGGGGGATCTCATCGTGGCCTTCAGGCGCGGCTATCGAACTTCGGAGCAAACGGCTGTGGGCGGTGTCCCAACCCAGGTAGTTGTGCCTAACCGTCGCAGGGCATGGAGCGCCGATCACTGTTCTGTGGATCCGGACGAGGTGCCGGGCGTCCTCTTCTGTAACCGCCCCTTGAACTTTGCGGGAGCGGGGCTCATTGACATCGCGCCGACTGTCCTTGACCTGCTGGGTGTATCGGTGCCGAAGGGCTTGGAGGGACGCAGCCTGGTGCCTTGAGTGCCCCAATAGCTTACTTCCCTTTCTTGCCTCTTCTCTCTTTTCCTTCCACTTGTGGCCAATGGCCCATTTGCTTCAGTTGTTTCACTACGAGGTCGAGGCTTCCTTCATCCACCAGTATTGTGCAGGGCGACAATTGTTCTCTCAGTAGGTCTGCCAGCGGCGTCTGTTCTCGTAGCTGGTGCATGGTCGCCGCATCTGGGGTCTGGAGCAGGATTGCTTCTCGCAGTGTGATCTTACCATAGCGGTTACCCCACTCCTCCATGGCCTGAGCCACTTCGTCTGGAAGGGTTTCGACAGTCACACGGCGCAGGAAGGCGATCATCTGACGCACCTCTATCCCTTGGGCTCGCCCTCGCCATACCGATGCTCTGGTCAGATGATAGAAGAACGTGCCGTCTTTTTCTCCTTGCCATTTTGTAAAGCGTTCGAGTTGATAGAGGTCGTATAGATTAGCGTTCGTGGATGCGCGAACCAGGTAGTCTTGGTCCAGAGTGAATGTCCCGGATTCCTCAGGCTGAGGCTCGGGGGATGCCAGATCGAGAAAGGCCAGTCCCATGGGAGACACCCGGAAGGCGATCTGGGGTGTTGCTCCATTCTCTTTGCCGACGGCAGCCGCTCCCAGCCACCGCAGTGGGCTGGTGATGACGTGAGCAATCAGCCT